>NZ_JZWY01000315.1:0-5893 GCF_000966955.1 Streptomyces sp. NRRL S-495 | reverse complement strand
CCGAGGCACGGGCTCAGCGCCCGCGCAGCCGCCGCACCAGGATGCTGGCCTCGCCGCGCTGCTCCAGGTCCGCCAGGACGACCGCGATGGCCTCCCGCACGATCCGGCCCCGGTCCACCGCCAGGCCGTGCTCACCGCGGAGCACCAGCCGGGTGTGCTCGAGGTCCATCAGCTCCTCGGCGGACACGTACACGGTGATCTTCTCGTCGTGCCGCTCGCGCCCGCTGGGGCGGCGGGGGGCACGGCCACGCGGACGGGGCCGCCCCGCGGCACCCGTCTGGTCCTCGACCGCACCGGCGTGCTGGCGCGGCGCCGGGGCCGAGGTCCGGCCGCCCGGCTGTGCGGGGGCGGGCACGGAGGCGCCCGCCGTACCGGTCTCGCGGCGCGTGCTCCGTCGGCCGCCCGCCTGGTCCCCGGACCGGTCCGCGCCGCTCCCGGCGCGCTCCGGCCCCTCGCCGCCGTCGGCCGGGCCGACGCCACCGGCCGCGGTGACCTCGTCGGCGCCCTCGGCGCCGTCCGGGTCACCGGCGCCGTTGACCGCCCGGGCGGTCTCCGGTCTGGGCGCCTCGACGGCCGAACGCGACGCGAGGGACGGCGAGAGCGCCATCCCGCCGGTGGTTCGGAACAGCTCGTCGGCCCCCGGGAGACTCACTCGGCGGGGCGGCACCGGTCGAGCACCTCCCTGGCGAGCTGACGGTAGGCGGCGGCACCGACCGAATTGGTCGCGTACGTCGTGATCGGTTCGCCGGCGACGGTGGTCTCCGGGAAGCGCACGGTCCGGCCGATGACGGTGTGGAAGACGTGCTCGCCGAACGCCTCGACGACGCGCGCCAGCACCTCGCGGCTGTGCACGGTGCGCGAGTCGTACATGGTGGCGAGGATGCCGTCCAGCCGCAGCTCCGGGTTGAGCCGCTCGCAGACCTTCTCGATGGTCTCGGTGAGCAGCGCGACACCGCGCAGCGCGAAGAACTCGCACTCCAGCGGCACGATCACGCTGTGAGCGGCCGTCAGCGCATTGACCGTCAGCAGGCCCAGCGAGGGCTGGCAGTCGATGATGACGAAGTCGTAGTCGGGCAGCAGCGGCCTCAGGGCGCGCGCCAGCGCGGACTCCCGGGCCACCTCGCTGACCAGCTGCACCTCGGCGGCGGAGAGGTCGATGTTGGACGGCAGCAGGTCCATGCCCGGCACGGCCGTCTTCAGCAGCACCTCATCGGCCGTCAGTCCGCGCTCCATGAGCAGGTTGTAGACGGTGACGTCGAGTTCCATCGGGTTGACGCCGAGTCCGACGGAGAGGGCGCCCTGCGGGTCGAAGTCGACGAGCAGCACCCGGCGGCCGTACTCGGCGAGCGCGGCACCCAGGTTGATGGTCGACGTGGTCTTGCCGACGCCGCCCTTCTGGTTGCACATCGCGATGATCTGGGCGGGGCCGTGCTCGGCCACCGGCGCCGGGATCGGGAAGTACGGCTGCGGACGTCCGGTCGGGCCGATCCGCTCGCGGCGCTGCCGCGCGGCGTCGGGGGCGAGCGTGGCCGCGTACTCGGGGTCCGGCTCGTACTCGGCGTCGGGGTCGTCGTAGGCGCCGTAGGCGAACTCGCCGTAGGCCAGGCCGTGGGCCGGCAGTTCGGCGTCGTAGTCGGTCACCGTGGTCACCTGTGCTGTGTTCTGGCGTGCTTCGAAAGTACGGAGAGCGACCGAGCCGACCTCGGCCGAGCCCACGGAGGCCTGCCTGGCCCCGGACTCCCCACTCGGCTGGCCGGCGGTGTGCTCCGCCAGCCCTGGCTGACCACCCCCGGGAGCAAATGTCGACTCATTCACAAGTCGTCTTACCTCCTTGGGCATCCAGGACTCTATGTCGATTCGTCAGCGTGGCAGCATGCCGACGGTTTGCGACTCTAGGCCGTTCAAGGCGTTCGCAGCAACACAATCCACGGTAGTGGGCAGGATGTGTCGACTATCGGGCAACCCTCTGTCAAGGGATGTGAGGGCCCTTGACCCTAACGTTTCTGCGGTGGGGTGACACGACCCACAGAAATTGACGACAGAGCGACCCACCCGTTCCGCCCTCGAAGTCGTCACGGGGTTCACCCGTCGTTCACACCGCCGGCGGGGGCTCGGCGCCACCCCGTGGACGGGCACGGCGAAGCCCCCGACCCGAGGACATCGGGTCGGGGGCGACGCGGGGTCAGGCTCAGGCGAGCACGGACTCCAGGGAGACCGACTCCAGGCCGAACGCCTCGGCGACAGCGGCGAAGGTGATCTGGCCCTCGTGGACGTTCAGACCCTTGGCGAGCGCGGCGTCGCGGCGCAGCGCGTCCTTCCAGCCCCGGTTGGCCAGCTCGACGACGTACGGCAGCGTCGCGTTGGTCAGCGCGTAGGTGGAGGTGTTCGGGACGGCGCCCGGCATGTTGGCCACGCAGTAGAAGACCGAGTTGTGGACCTGGAAGGTCGGCTCGGCGTGCGTGGTCGCGTGCGAGTCCTCGAAGCAGCCGCCCTGGTCGATGGCGATGTCGACGAGCACGGAGCCCGGCTTCATGCGGGAGACCAGCTCGTTGGTGACGAGCTTCGGGGCCTTGGCGCCCGGGATCAGCACCGCGCCGATGACCAGGTCGGCCTCGATGACGGCCTTCTCCAGCTCGAAGGAGTTGGACATGATGGCCTTGATCTTCGTGCCGAAGATCTTGTCGGCCTCGCGCAGCTTGTTGATGTCGCGGTCCAGCAGGGTCACGTCGTAGCCCATGCCGATGGCGATGGTGGCCGCGTGCCAGCCGGAGACGCCGCCACCGATGACGACGGCCTTGGCCGGGTGGGTGCCGGGGACGCCGCCCGGGAGGGTGCCGCGGCCGCCGGCCGGGCGCATCAGGTGGTACGAGCCGACCTGCGGGGCCAGCCGGCCCGCGACCTCGGACATCGGGGCGAGCAGCGGCAGGGCGCCGTTGGCGAGCTGCACGGTCTCGTACGCGATGGCGGTGGTGCCGGAGGCGACCAGCGCGTCGGTGCCGGCGCGGTCGGCCGCCAGGTGGAGGTACGTGAAGACCGTCTGGCCCTTGCGCAGGCGGTGGTACTCCTGCGCGATGGGCTCCTTGACCTTCAGCAGCAGGTCGGCGGTGGCCCACACCTCGTCGGCGGTGGGGAGGATGGTGGCGCCGGCGGCCACGTACTCCTCGTTCGGGATCGAGGAGCCGACACCGGCGTTGTCCTCGATGTAGACCTCGTGTCCGTTGCGGACGAGCTCATGCACGCCGGCGGGCGTGATGGCCACGCGGTACTCGTGGTTCTTGACCTCGCGGGGGATGCCGACCTTCACGGCTAAACACGTCCTCTTGCCATGGGGGTCCCTACCGGAGAAGACCGGCGGGCGACGCGCACGGGGGGAAGCCTCCGGATGGCACCGGGGCACGGCTCGATGCGCGACTGAGTACGAGTGTAATGAAGCCCAGGCGGCGTGTCAGCCTTCCAAAGTGAATAAATCTGCCGAGCTCATTGGCAGGTTCGTAGGCTTCCATCGCGATCTTCCTGTCAAAGCCGCGCTGACCGGGCATATTCGACAATACTCCCGAATCGTGACCTACCACCCGGCGGAGGCCCGTTCCCGCAGCTCGGCGAGGGCGGCGGCGACGGCCTCCCGGCCCCGTTCGTCACCGATCCGGCGCAGTACCGAGAGCGATGCCCGGTACTCCCGCTCGGCCTCGTCGAACCGGCGCTGGGCCGCGTGCGCCTCGGCCACCCGGGCCAGCAGCCGGGCCTCGGCGGCCTGGTCCCCCATCGACTGCCGGACCCCCAGCGCCCGGCCGTACCAATCGGCGGCGCGCACGGCATCGCCGAGCGCCCGGTGGCAGCCCGCCGCGCCCTCCAGTGCGCGGGCACAGAGCGCCTCGTCGTCGGCGGTCCTGGCGTGCTCCAGGGCCGCCCGGTAGTGCCCGGCGGCCTGTTCCCAGCGGCCCGCGGCGGCCTGGAGGTCGCCCAGGTTGAGCAGCGCGGCCGAGGCCCGGCGCGGCCGGCCGTGGCGCTCGGCCACCGTCAGCACCAGCTCGTGCAGCTGGTGGAGGTCGGCCGGGGCGGCGGCGCCGGTCAGCGGCAGCGACCGGAGCAGCGCGGTGACCAAGCGGCCCGCCGAGCCGTCGAGATCCCCCTGCCCGATCGCGTCGGCGACCGCGCCGAGCAGCGGGTCCCGCTCGCCGAGCAGCCACTCCCGGGCATGGGCGGCGGACTTCAGCCGCAGCGGACCGGGCAGCGGATCGGGCCCGGCGCCCTCGGACGGGTCGAGCAGCGAGCGGGCCGACTCGGTGAGCCGGACCAGCCGCTCCAGCAGCCGGGCCCGGGCCAGCTCGATCTCGGCGGGCCGGTCGTCCCGCTCGCGCAGCCGGACCAGCCGGGGGTGGAGCCGGCCGGGGACCCGGTAGCGGGCGGTGCCGTCCGCGGCCGGCGGCTCCTCGGCCAGCAGCTCCCGCTCGGCGAGCGCGGCCAGGGTCGTCGCGGCCTCCGGGGCCGGACAGCCGACCAGCGCGGAGGCGGTGCGGGGGTCCGCGGACTGGGCGGGGGCCAGGGTGAGCGCGCGCAGCATCCGGGCCTGCGCGGCGGTCAGACCGGCGTAGGCCAGGGTGAAGGCACCGACCAGCGGGTCGTTGTCGGGCACCGGGACGGGTTCGGCGGGCTCCGGCCCGGGCCGGACCCAGGCGGCCGGGTCACGGGCCGGCTCCTCCGGCGGGGCCACCGCGGCGGCCGGCTCCGGCCCGGTCGCGGCCGCCCCGCGCCGCCCCTTGCCCCGCTCCCCCTTTCCCTTCCCGTTCGCCGCCGGCTCCCGGGCGCCCTTCGGCGCCGGGGGGTCCACGGGCTCCGCCGACTCCTTCGCGCCCTCCGGCTCCGCCTTCCCGGCCTCGGCGACGGCCCGCAGCAGTTCCTTCGCCGCCTCCGTCACCGCCAGCTCCGGCTTGCCGCGCAGCCGCCCGGCCATCAGCCGCAGCGCGGCCGGCTGGGAGCCGCAGGCCTCCGCCAGGTCCGCCGCGCCGACCGGGTCGCAGCCGATCCTGGTGCCGCCGACCAGGTCGCCGAGCAGCTCGGCCGCCGCCGACCGGTCGAGCCCGCCGAGGATGACGGGATCGATGTCCTCGATCCCGGTGAGCGGCCCGGCCGTGGTGGCGAGCACCAGGCAGCCGGGCTCGTCCGCGAGCAGCGGCCACAGCTGCCCGGCGTCCCGGACGTCGTCCAGCACCAGCAGCACCCGCCGCCCGGCCAGCGCGGCGCGCAGCGCGACGCACGCCGGATCGTCCCGGCCGTCCCCGGCGGCGCCGGGCAGCGGGACGTGGGCGGTGTCCGCGCCGAGCTGCTCCAGCAGCCGGCGGGCGGCCCTGGCGGGCGGCACCCGGCCGCCGTCGGGGGCGGACAGCCGGGCGAACAGCACGCCGTCGGGGTACTGGCCGGCGACGGTGACGGCGAACCGGACGGCCAGCGCGGTACGGCCCGAACCGGGCCGCCCGGCCAGCACCAGCACCGGGCTGCGGCCCTCGGCCGGACGCGCGGCGGCGGCCCGGAGCGCGGCCAGCTCGGTGCGCCGGCCGACGAACAGGGCGGGGCCGGCGGGCAGCCGCTCCAGCCCGGGAACGCGCTCGACGGGCGCGCCGGTCCCGGCCTCCATGGTCGCCGTCTTCCTCGCCACCCGTGCCACTCCCGACGTCACCCAGCACCGACCGGCGGCCGCCCCCGACGGACGCCCCGTCTGCGAAGCGTAGTTCGGCCGTCCGCCCCGACCGAGGTGACATCCGGTCGTACGAACCGGTAAATCACCCCCCCGGCCGAAACCCGGCCGACGACCCGACAGAACGCACCCCGCCAGGGCCCACCGCCGAGCCCGAATCCTCGGTTCCCGACCCCCGCGCCCCGAGCCCCCACCCAACCC
>NZ_JZWY01000308.1:0-27499 GCF_000966955.1 Streptomyces sp. NRRL S-495 | reverse complement strand
AGCCGGTGCAGCCCCGGGCGGCGGGCGCGCAGCCGGGGCAGGAACTGCCACGGACCGAGCAGGATCGCCAGCACGCCGCCGCCCACGTGCAGGACGAGCGAGCCCCGGTGGGCCAGGTAGACGGCGCTCTGCTGGTCGAGGAAGACCGCCGGGTCGAGGGTCAGGTAGCGGGCGGTGAACAGGGCCGTGAGGAAGGCGAGCGCGGTGACCGTCCACCAGCCCGCCCGGCGGGCGGAGCCGGTGTTCGGAACGGCGGCGGTGTCAGGGGCGGCGGTCGGGACGCGGGGGTCCGGAGCGTTCATGGCCCGGACGCTACGGACCGGGCCCGGCCGGCCGCGTCCGCCCGACGGGGGTGTCCGGCCTCCCCCCGGCGGGCGGCCGGACACCCCCGCCGGGAGGCTCGCACCCCCGGTCGGACGGGTCCGGAATACCCCACCAGGGCGATGCGCCGGGCGGACGGCCGCCGCTACCGTACGGCCCGGCGCCCGCACCACCGCGCGGCGGCCACTCCCCCGAATCCCCCCGCACCGGAGCCGCCATGAGCCCGCCGCCCCGCACCCGGGCGATCCGGACCGCACCGGTCCCCTCGGCCCGCTCGGCCCTCGCGGCCCTCTCGGCTCTTGGCGCGCCCAGGGCCTGGGCGGCGCGGGTCCTCCGGGCGGTCCGGGCGGTGCCGGGCGGGCACTGGGACCTCGCCCTGGCCGGCGGGTTCCTGCTGCTGATGGCCGTCGAACGGACCGGCGCGGCCGACGAACTGCACGGCGGCCTCCCCGTGGCACTGGCTCTGAGCACGGCGGTGGCAGGTCCGCTGGCACTCCGCCGGACCAGGCCGCTGGCCGGCTACCTGGTCGGCGCGGCCGCGCTGTCGGCGGAGGCGCTGTTCGTGCTGCCGAGCCCGGTCTCGCCGTACGCCGACCTGGTCGGCCTCTACTCGCTCGGCCTGTACGCGCCCCGGCGGCGGGCCTGGCTCGGACCGTTCGCCGCCCTGCTCGGGATGGCCGCCTACTTCGCCGACCTCGGGCACGACTACCCGGTCATCCCGGCCGGTGTGCTCTTCCTCTGGCTGCTCGGCTGGGCGGTCGGCTACGGCACCGCGCGGCGGGCCGAGGAACGGGAGGCCGCCCGGTGGCGGCTGCGCCGGGCGGTGGTCGCCGAGGAGCGCGCCCGGCTGGCCCGTGAGCTGCACGACTCCGTCGGCCACACCCTCAATGTGGTGCTGGTCCACGCCGGGGCCGCCCGTCGGCTGCTCGACCGCGACCCCGAACGCACCCGGGAGCTGCTCTCCGGGATGGAGCACACCGGACGGGACGCGCTCGACGACCTCGACCGGGTGCTCGGCCTGCTGCGGCGCGGCGACGACGGCGAGTTCGGCAGCGGCGAGTACGGCGACGACGGCGAGGGGGCGGCCCCGCAGCCGGGCCTCGCCGACCTGGAACGGCTGGCCCGGCGGCTCGGCCGGGCCGGGCCCAGGGTGCGGGTGCGGATCGACCCGGCGGCCCGGCGGGTGCCGCGCAGTCTGGACGTGTCGGCCTACCGGATCGTCCAGGAGGCGCTCACCAACACCGTCAAGCACGCCGGCGCCCGGACCGTCGAGGTCACCGTCCGCCGCACCGGCGGGCGGCTCGCCGTCGAGGTGTGCGACGACGGGCGGGGCGCCCCGGCCGGGTACACGCCCGGCCGGGGGCTGCTGGGCGTGGCCGAGCGGGTGTCGATGCTCGGCGGCCGGGTGGAGCACGGGCCGATCGGCTCCGACGGACCGGACGGACCCAGCGGACCCGGCGGGTTCCGGCTGCGCGCCGAACTGCCGGTCCCGTGACGGCCGCCGACGGGCCGGGCGGACCCGGCGTCCCGAAGGTGCGGGTCGTGGTCGCGGACGACGACGCGCTGCTGCGGGCCGGGGTCTCGCTGGTCCTGGAGACGGACGACCGGATCGAGGTGGTCGGCCAGGCCGCCGACGGGCTGGCCGCCGTCGCGCTCTGCCGCGCCTTGTTGCCGGACGTGGTGCTGATGGACGTCCGGATGCCCGGGGTCGACGGGGTGGAGGCGACCCGGCGGATCGTCGCCGACGGCCTCCCCACCCGGGTGCTGGTGCTGACCACCTTCCACCACGACGACTACGTGTGGGGCGCGCTGCGCGCCGGGGCGGCCGGCTTCCTGCTGAAGCGGGCCTCGGCCGAGCGGCTCGTCGACGCGGTGCACACGCTGGCCGGGGGCGAGTCCGTGCTGGACCCGGCGGTCACCCGGGACCTGGTCGCCCAGGTGGTCGGCCGGGGCGGCGAACGCCCCCCGCCGGAGCCGGAGGACACCCGGCTCGCCCAGCTGACGGCGCGGGAGCGGGAGGTCCTGCGGCTGGCCGCCGAGGGGCGTTCCAACCAGGAGATCGCGGCGCTGCTGGTGCTCGCCGAGTCGACGGTGAAGACCCATGTGAAGCGGATCCTGGCGAAGATCGACGCCCGGGACCGCGCCCAGGCGGTGGCCATCTCCTACCGCGGCGGCCTGATGCCGCCCCGGGGCCCGGCGGGCGGGTACTAGAGCGGAGCGACCGGGCGCGTAGGGGCGACCGGGCGCGGCACGGCTCAGGCCGCAGGGCCGGGGCGGCGGGCCGGGAAGCCGTGGGTGCGGGCGGCCAGCACGACCGCGAGCACGGCCAGCAGCAGGAGCAGCACCGCCCACGGGAAGGAGCCCGCGCCGAGCCGGTCCAGCAGCAGGCCGCCGGCCACGCCCCCGCCGGCCATCGCCGCGTTCCACAGGGTGACCAGCACCGTCTGCGCGGCGTCCGCCTGCTCGCCGCCCGCCTCGCCGACGGCGGTCTGCAGCAGGGTGGGCATGCCGCCCCAGCCGAGTCCCCACAGCACGGCGGCCGTGTACACCGCGAGGGTGCTGCCGGTGGCCAGGCCGAGTACGGCGGCCGCGGCGGCGATCAGCAGGGTGGCGCCGACGGTGAGCGCGCGCGGGCGGCGGTGGATGTGCGCGCCGGTGAGCCAGATGCTCAGCAGCGAGGCCGCGCCGAAGGCGAGCAGCACCGCGTCGGTGGCGCCGCCCATGCCGCGCCGGTCGAGGAAGGGCGCGATGTAGGTGTAGAGGACGGTGTGGGCGAGGACGAGGACGACGGTCACGGTGAGCACCGGGGTCACCCCGGGGACGGTGAGGGAGCGCAGTACCGGGGTCCGTTCGCCGCGGGCCCGGCCGGGCACCTCGGGGACGGACGCGGCGATCCAGCCGGTCACGCCGACCGCGATCGCGGTCATCAGCAGGAACGGCACCCACCAGTCGAGTGCCTCGCCGAGGAAGGTCCCGGCGGGCACGCCCAGCGACAGGGCGAGCGGCACCCCGGTCATCGCGACGGCGATCGCCCGGCCCTGGAGCTCGGGCGGCGCGAGCAGGCGGGCGTACCCGGCGAGCAGGGCCCAGGCGAGGCCGGCGGCGACCCCGGCGAGGAAGCGGGCGGCCATGGTGAGCGGGTAGCTGGTGGACAGCGCGGTGACGGTGTTGGCGGCGGCGAAGCCGACCATCGCGGTGAGCAGCAGGCGTCGGCGGCCCCAGCCGGCGGTGGCCGCGGTGAGCGGGACGGCGGTGAGGGCGGTGCCGACGGCGTAGACGGTGACGGCCTGGCCCATGGCGGACTCGCCGACGCCGAGGTCGGCGCTCATCGCGGGCAGCACGCCGGCCGGCAGGGTCTCGGTGAGGGCGGTGACGAAGACGGCGGTGGCGAGGGCCAGCAGGGCGGGCAGGGGCAGGGCCGCCGGGGCCGTAGTGGTGGGCGGGGTGGTGGCTGAGGTGGTCCGGACGGAAGTCCGTGGCGTGGTCGGCATGCCGGTTATGCTCGAACCCTCACATTGATGTGAGGGTCAACGCGACCGGCTGTGAGGTGGGGCACATGCGGATCGGCGAGCTGTCCGAGCGGACCGGGGCGTCCCGGCGGCTGCTGCGGTACTACGAGGAGCAGGGGCTGATCGTGGCCGAGCGCTGCGCCAACGGCTACCGCTCCTACGACGAGCCGACGGTGGACCGGGTGCTGCAGGTCCGTGGACTGCTGGACGCGGGGCTGCCGACCCGGATCATCAAACAGATCCTGCCCTGTCTCGACAAGCCCCGCACCATCCACTTCGAACACGCCACCCCGGAGATGATCGCCACCCTGGAGCAGGAGTTGGCCGGGATGAGCGAGCGGATCTCCTGCCTGACCCGCAACCGGGACGCGATCGCGGAGTACCTGGCGGCGGTCCGGGTGGACCGCTGAGCGGCGGGTTCGTCCGACCCACCGCCGCCCAGCGGTCGTTCCGGTGCGGCCCTGCGGGCCGCGGTCGGTCAGCGGCGGAAGTAGGAGTCGAAGTTCTTCGAGAACTCCCGGCCGCCGAACTGGTCCCAGTTGATGGACCAGGTCATCAGACCGCGCAGGCCCGGCTGGGCGCCCGCCTTGGGGACGTAGCTTCCGCAGTTGGCGAGCTTGGTGAGGCAGTCCAGCGCCTTGTTGACCTCGGCCGGGGCGACGTAGCCGTTGCCCGCGTTGGTGGTGGCCGGCATGCCGATGGCGAGCTTGGAGGCGGGCAGCGCCGGGAACACGTTGTTGGTGTTGCCCGCCACCGGGAAGCCCTTGAGCAGCATGTCGGTCATCGCGACGTGGAAGTCGGCGCCGCCCATCGAGTGGTACTGGTTGTCCAGGCCCATGATGGAGCCGGAGTTGTAGTCCTGGACGTGCAGCAGGGTCAGGTCGTCGCGCAGGGCGTGGATGACCGGCAGGTACGCGCCGGCCCGCGGGTCCTGGCCGCCCCAGGGGCCGGATCCGTAGTACTGGTAGCCGAGTTGGACGAAGAAGGTCTCCGGCGCCATGGTCAGCACGAAGTTCGGGCCGTACTTGGCCTTGAGCGTGCGGATCGCCGAGATCAGGTTGACGATCACCGGGCTGGTCGGGTTCTTGAAGTCGGTGTCGCCGGTCTGGAGCGACAGCGAGTGGCCCTCGAAGTCGATGTCCAGGCCGTCCAGGCCCCACTTGTCGATGATCGCCGAGACGGAGCTGACGAACGCGTCCCGGGCGGCGGTCGTGGTGAGCTGCACCTGGCCGTTCTGGCCGCCGATCGAGATCAGCACCTTCTTGCCCTTGGCGCGCTTGGCCGCGATGGCGGCCTTGAAGTCGGCGTCGGACTCGGCGGTCGGGCACTCGGTGGCCGGGCAGCGGTTGAACCGGATGTCGCCCGAGGTGACGGAGGTCGGCTCGCCGAAGGAGAGGTTGATGAAGTCCCAGGAGTCGGGGACGTCGGCCACCCGGGTGTAGCCGGCGCCGTTGGCGAAGCTCGCGTGCAGGTAGCCGACCAGGGCCTTGGAGCCGGGCGGCGGGGTGG
This sequence comes from Streptomyces sp. NRRL S-495, assembly GCF_000966955.1. Classification (NCBI taxonomy): domain Bacteria; kingdom Bacillati; phylum Actinomycetota; class Actinomycetes; order Kitasatosporales; family Streptomycetaceae; genus Streptomyces; species Streptomyces sp. NRRL S-495. Next base: position 22,160 of record NZ_JZWY01000308.1, on the reverse strand, counting down.
TCGGGGTGCCGGTGGGCGTGACGGTCGGGGTCACCGTGGGGGTGACCGTCGGCGTCACGGTCGGCGTCACCGTGGGGGTGACGGTCGGGGTGACCGTCGGGGTGGCGGTGGGCGTCGCGGTCGGGCTGGGGGCGCCGGGGCCGTCCAGCGAGACGTCGTCCGCGTAGTAGGTGCCCTGGCCGTACCAGCCGTGGGTGTAGACGGTGGCGCTGGTCTGGGTGGCGCCGGTGGTGAAGGCGACGCTCAGCTTCTGGTAGGCGCCGCCGGTGCCGGGCGTCCAGGTCGAGGTGCCGCCGTCCACGCCGAGGTAGACGTACGAGCCCTTGACGTAGGCGCTGAGCGTGTAGGCGGTGTTCGGCGCGACGGTGACGGTCTGCGCGCAGCGGGCGCTGTCGCCCGCCGAGGCGGCCCCGGCGAGGGCGTAACTCCCGCTGTGGGACTGGCCGGTGACGACACTGCCGGTGCCGGCGGAGCAGCTCCAGGGGCCGAGGGCGCCGCTCTCGAAGCCGCCGTTGACCAGGAACTCCCCGGCCGAGGCGCTGGGCGCGAGGCCCAGGGTGAGGCCGACCATGGTGGCGGCGGCGACGGCCGAGGCGGTGCCGGCGGCCAGCAGGGTGCGCGGCCGGCGGCGGGCCGCGGACGCGGGCAGGGTGACGGTTGATCTGCGCATGTGGGGGACTCCTCGCGGAGGCGCGGGTGTGGGGGTGTCCGGGGCATGCCCGGTCGCGCACCGGTGGTGGGGGAACGGTGCGGCCGGGCAGGAGAGTTGGACTAGACCACTGAAGTGGATCCGGCCGTTCGGTGTCAATGGTCCAGACCGGTTCCGGCCCCCGGGAGCGGCAGGTCGGGGCCGGTTCCGGAGGCCGGTTCCGGAGGTGGGACCGGCAGGCCGGGGCGGGTTCCGGGGCCTCGGAACGCTGGGCTCCGGTTGCCGGGCCCGCCCCCCGGCCGAAGCATGGAAGGGTGACGTCGCCCGGCTACCTCCGCCACCCCCACCTGCGCGGGGGCCTGCTGGCGTTCACCGCCGAGGACGACGTCTGGATCGCCCCGCTCGACCCCGACGCCGCCGGCACCGGCCGGGCCTGGCGGATCAGCTGCGACCGCACCCGGGTCAGCCACCCCAGGCTCTCCCCCGACGGCCGCACCCTCGCCTGGACCGGCTGGCTGAGCCTCGCCCCCGAGGTGTGGACCGCCCCCGTCGACGGCGGCGAGGCCCGCCGGCTCAGCCACTGGGGCAGCCAGGACACCCGGCTGCGCGGCTGGCTGCCCGACGGCGAGCTGCTCGCCGTCACCTCCTACCACGAGCCCTTCGGCCACTACACCTGGGCGCACGCCCTGCCCCCCGACGGCAGCCCCGCCCGCCGGATGCCCTGGGGACCGGTCGGCGACGCCCAGGTCGGCCCCGCCCACACCGTGCTGCTCACCGGCGCCGCCCCGCACGAACCCGCCGCCTGGAAGCGCTACCGCGGCGGCGCCACCGGGCGGCTCTGGGTGGACGGCGAACGGATCCTCGCCGACCTCCCCGGACACCTCGCCTCCCCGATGCCGGTCACCGCCGCCGACGGCGACCGGATCGCCTTCCTCTCCGACCACGAGGGCATCGGCAACCTCTACTCCTGCCGCCCCGACGGCACCGGACTGCGCCGGCACACCGACCACGCCTCCTACTACGCCCGCGAGGCCGCCAGCGACGGCACCCGGATCGTCTACCAGCACGCCGGCGACCTCTGGCTGCTGGACGGCCTCGACGCCCCCGCCCCGCACCGGCTGCGCGTCCCGCTCGGCGGCGCCCGGGCCGGCCGCCGCCCGTACCGGGTCCCCGCCGCCTCCCACGTCAAGGACCTCGCCTGCGACCGCACCGGCCGGGCCGGGGTGATCACCGTCCGCGGCAGCCAGTACTGGCTCACCCACCGCGAGGGCCCGGCCCGGGCGCTCGCCGACACCCCCGGCGTCCGCACCCGGCTGCCGGTCGTGCTCGCCGGCACCGGCGAGGCCGGCTGGATCACCGACGCCGAGGGCGAGGACGCCGTCGAGATCGTGCCGCTGCCCGGCCACGAGCAGGCACCCTCCCAGCACGGCCACCGGGTGCTCGCCGCCGGGCGGCTCGGCCGCGTCCTGGAACTCACCGCCGCCCCCGACGGCGCCCTCCTCGCCGCCACCTCCTCCGACGGGCGGCTGCTGCTGATCACCGCCGCCGACGGCACCGTCCGGGAACTCGCCGCCTCCGGCCACGGACCGGTCACCAGCGCCCGCTTCTCCCCCGACTCGCGATGGATCGCCTGGTCCCAGCCCGCCGCGGGACGCTCACTGCGCCGGATCCGGCTCACCCGCACCGACGCGCCCGCGCCGGTCGTCGACGTCACCGACGGCCGGTTCGAGGACGAGCAGCCCACCTTCACCCGGGACGGCCGCTACCTGGCCTTCCTCTCCTGGCGCGGCTTCGACCCCGTGCACGACGTGCACACCGGCGACCTCTCCTTCCCGCTCGGCTGCCGCCCCTACCTCGTCCCGCTCGCCGCCGGCACCCCGTCGCCGTTCGCCGCCCCCGACGAGGAGCCCGCCCCGCACGGCGACGGCGGCGGCGACGGCACCGTCCACGTCGACCCCGAGGGCATCGGCGAGCGGCTGATCCAGTTCCCCGTCCTGGCCGGCAAGTACTCGGCCACCGACGCCGTCCGGGGCGGCCTGGTCTGGCTGCGCTGGCCGATCTCCGGCACCCTCGGCCAGACCTTCACCAACCCCGACGACACCTCCGGCCGACCCTCGCTGGAGTACTACGACCTGGCCCGCGGCAGCCGCTCCACCCTCGCCGACCGGCTCGACGGCTTCGCGGTCTCCGGCGACGGCGGCTCGGTCGCCGTCTACTCGGCCGGCACCCTGCGGATCGTCCCGGTCGCCGCGCCCTCCGGCGCCACCACCGTCGACCTGCGGCGGATCACCCACACCGTGCACCCGGCCGCCGAGTGGCGCCAGTCCTACGCGGAGGCCGCGCGGATCGTCCGGGACCAGTTCTGGGACGAGGGGATGTGCGGACTGGACTGGCCCGCCCTGGTCGCTCAGTACGAGCCGCTGCTGGAACGGATCGCCGGCCCCGACGACTTCGCCGACCTGCTGCGCGAACTCCTCGGCGAACTCGGCACCTCGCACGCCTACGTCACCCCGTCCCGGCGCGGCGAGGGCCCCTCCCTCGCCCAGCAGCCGGTCGGCCTGCTCGGCGCCAACGCCCACCGCTCCCCCGACGGGCACTGGCTGGTCGACCGCATCCTGCCCGGCGAGTCCTCCGACCCGCGCGCCCGCGCCCCGCTCGCCACCCACGGCGTGCACGACGGCGACGAACTGCTCGCCGTCGCCGGGCGCCCCGTCGACCCGGTGCGCGGACCGCTGCCGCTGCTTGCCGGCACCGGCGGGACCAGCGTCGAGCTCACCCTGCGCCGGGGCGGCCCCGACGGCACCGCGCGCCGGATCACGGTCACCCCGCTCACCGACGAACGGCCCATCCGCTACCAGGACTGGGTGGTCAAACGGCGCGCCCTGGTCCGGGAGTTCAGCGACGGCCGGTGCGGCTACCTGCACATCCCGGACCTCGGCGGCTCCGGCTGGGCGCAGTTCAACCGGGACGTGCGGCGGGAGATGGACAAGCCCGCGCTCGTCCTGGACGTACGCGGCAACGCCGGCGGCAACGTCTCCGAACTCGTCCTGGAGAAGCTCACCCGCCGCGTACTGGCCTGGGACTTCAGCCGCGGCCGGGAACCCGTCCGGTGGCCGCGGGACGCGCCGCGCGGGCCGGTGGTGGCACTCGCCGACGAGGCCACCAGCTCGGACGGGGACGTCGTCATCGCCGCGATCCGGCTGCTCGGGCTCGGCCCGGTGGTCGGCAACCGCACCTGGGGCGGCGTGGTCGGCATGACCGGACGGCACCTGCTCGGCGACGGGACGCAGATCTCGGTGCCGAAGAACGCCTCGTGGTTCACCGGCGGGCTCGGCTGGTCGATCGAGAACCGGGGCGTCGAACCGGATGTGCACGTGATCCGCGCGCCCAGGGACTGGGCCGCCGGGCGGTACCCGGAACTGGTGACGGCGGTGCGGCTGGCCCTGGAACTGCTGGAGGACGCGCCGGCCTCGGTGCCGCCGCCCGCGGACACGCCGCGCCCGGACCTGCGGCGGGCCCGCTCCTCGGCCTCCCGCTCGCCGATCGCGGCCGACTCCCTGGCCTCCCGGGCCTTCTCCGCCTCGGTGCCGAAGGCGTCGGCGGCCTCGTCGTGCGCGAGCGCGGCACGCTGGGCGGCGTCGTTCATCGCGGTGCCGTCCTGCTCGGGGCCGCCGCCGATCGAGGACCTGGCCTCCTCGGCGGAGTGCTGCGCCTTGTGGCGGAACCTGTCGAAGATGCCCATGACTCCTCCTCCGGGCGAATTCCGGTTTGCCCCCACTCTCACACCGCAGTGCCGGGCCCGCACCCGCTGGCGTTGAGCCCTTGGTCCCTGGTGGTCGGCGCCGAAAGGCCGTAGCCGGGGCCGGTGGGGCGGAGGAAGGGTGGGAACCGTCAGCCGGTCCCGTCCACCCCAGGAGCCCGCCGTGACCGTCGCCGCCCACCCCCGTGTCCCCCGTCCGAGTGAGGACCCGCACGGCGGCCCGCGCCGGCTGGTCGGCTCGCTGGCCGCACTGGGCGGACGGCTCCCCGGTGTCCACGACCTGCTGCTGATGCAGTGCACCGGCTCCCTGCGGCCCCTCGGCGGCGGCGAACCTCCCGCCTGGGCCCGCCAGGTGCTGCGCGCACACCCCTGGGTCACGGTCGCGCGGGCGCCCGCGGTGGCGGGGTCACCCGTCGACACCCCGCATCCCGTGCGCTGCACCCGGGACGTGTCGGCCGCCACCGAGACCTGGATCCCGGTCACGGTGCGCGGCCCCGAACGCGGACAGCGGCTGGACGCACTGGCACCCCGGGCGGCGGTGGCCCGCACCCTGCGCCCGGAGCAGCTGCCGGACCGGCTCGGGCTGCTGTCCGCCGGGCGGATCGCCGCGATCCCGGCCCTGGCGGTGCTGCCCGCCGCCGGACAGCTGATCACGGACCACCGCCTGGCCTGGGGCCCGATCGGCGCGATCGGCTACGAGCTGGCCACCGGCGAACCGGTCGCAGGCCCGCTGAGCCCCCTGCGGGTAGTGCTGCGCGCCCCGCAGCCGGTCAGCCGCCGCGACGCCTTGCAGTTGCGGCGGGCGCTCAGCAGGCTGCGGGTGCCGCTCCAGGCCGAGTTGGAGACCCGCCACGGCGCGGTAATGCTGGCCGAGTACGCGGCGTCGCCGTTCACGCTGACCCTGCTCACCCCGGACGGCCCCCGGGAGGTCCACGATCCCTGGTTCCCCCGGGAGTTGTGAGACCCCACGCTCGGCGGCCGAGGGCGACCAACGGTTCCTCGAACGGCTGCTCCGCCAGGTAGGCGGCCGACCAAGCGACGCCCCACCGGGCGCACGCCGGACAGTTCCACGTCCGCCCGACCGCGTTGGCGTCGTCGAGCAGGTCGACCGGTGCCCGGCAGTTCGGCGCGGGGCAGGCCGGTGGGTCGGTCACCGGGAACGGACGCGTCCGGGCCGACCGGCCCCGGACGCGTCGGCGCCGAACAGGAGGACGGCGGCGAGCGGCACCAGGCAGGCCGCCAGAACGGCAAGCCTGAGCAGGGTGGGAAGGGGCCGTGTGGCGGCGGCGACCACACGGCCGCCGAGCACGCCGATGACACCGACCGAGGCCAACATGCCGCTGATCGAGCGTTCGCGGTTCACGCGGCCCCCTCATCGACTCTGCGGCGGCCACGGGGCCCGCCGGGAACAACACGGACGGCGAGGGTCGGCCCACCCGGGAGCGGCCGGATCGCGGCGGGGTCGAGCGCCCGCTCGACCCCGCCCCCCACCGGTCTCACATAGGCGAGCCCGCCCTGGGTGTCCATGAAGACGACGTCGTGGCCGGTCGTGAGGTCCTTCACCAGCTCGCCGACCCGGGGGCGGTAGGGAGGTTCGGCGGGGTTCTTCTTGCACGCCACAGCGGCAACTCCGTTCCGTAGTGCGATGACTACCCGATGACGCCAACTGTGATTTAGAGTCGGCGCTGTCTTCAACCTTTCGCCAAGGAAGGAATGGGCATCAACGATCATGAATCGCAAGGAACTTGATCCGGACTCCTCACCTGCCGCCAAGTTCGGCGCGCAGGTTCGCGAGCTACGGGAGGCCCGGGGCTGGACACAGGATCAGCTGGCGACACTCACCGGATACTCGGCCGTCCATGTGTCTGCCGTCGAAACTGGTCGGAAGCCTCCAACCGAGCGATTTGCCCGAAGACTTGACTCCGCATTCGAGACACCGGAACGCTTCGAACGGGAGTGGCGCACTGCGGGTCGACGTGTCCTGTTCGAAGGATTCGGCGACTACCTGCGCAGCGAGGCCGACGCAGTGGCGTTGCGGCTGTTCGAGATCAACATCGTTCCGAGCCTGCTCCAGACCCCGACCTACGCGAGGGCATATCAGGAAGCACGAGTCCGCCGGGGACGGGCGACCCAGCAGCAGGCCGAGGAGCGGCTGACGATGCTGCTGCACCGCCAGCACCGACTCCAGCGGCACCCGGCGCCCCGGGCCCACGCAGTCATAGACGAAGGTTGCCTGCACCGGACAATCGGCGGTCGCGATGTCCTGGTGGAGCAACTCCTGCACCTGGAGGAACTGAGCCTCCGCCCGCAATTCGTCATCCAGGTAAGCCCGTTCTCCCTCGGGGAGGATCGGCCGTTCGCGCATCCCATCACCTTGCTGACCATGCCCAACCGGACCCATGTGGGATATGGCGAGATTCAGGGGCGCGGCTTCCTCCAGCGAGACCTGGAGCCCCTGTCCGAGTGGGCCGGCGAGTACGATCAACTGCAGGTCGAGGCACTGTCCCGGACCGCAAGTCGAGAGTTCATCCGGCGAGTTCGGAGGAGTTTTGAGCATGGTTGACCTGGCGCACATCACGTGGCACAAGAGCAGCTACAGCGCCCAGGAAGGGCAGTGTCTGGAGGTCGCGGACGGGGTCCCCGGCCGAATTCCGGTGCGCGACAGCAAGGACGTCGACGGTCCGGCCCTGATCTTCCCGGCCGAGGCGTGGCGATCCTTCCTCAACGCCGTCCGGGCCGGGGAGTTCGGCGCGGTCTGACGTATCTGCCGGGCCCGCCACCCGCACGACGGGTGGCGGTCCCCGAATCCGTTGCCTTGAGTCGCATCACTCACGCTCGCCGCCGCGAAGGGGAGGGAACGGCAGTGGGAACAACGACACCGGATGACCCGGTGGCATGGGCCGCCTACCTTGCCGAGGGCAACGCCAGGCAGGCCCGGAAACGCGTTGCCGCCGATGTGATCATCAGAGACCCCGTGGGCCGGGTCCTGGTCGTGAACCCCGCCTACAAGCCGGGTTGGGATCTCCCCGGTGGGATGGCAGAGGCAAACGAAGCCCCCGAACTGGCAGCCCGCCGCGAGCTGCGCGAAGAACTCGGCTTGGAGATCCGCACCTGCGGGCTTCTCGTCGTCGATTGGGTACCCCCGCACGGACCGTGGGACGATCAGCTCGCGTTCATCTTCGACGGTGGCGTGATCACCGCCGACCAGGCGGATGCCCTGCACCCCCATGAGGCCGAGCTGACAGAAGCTGCGATGCTCGCACCTGCCGAGGCACGTCAGCTTCTGCGCACTCGGCTTCTGCCTCGTTATGACGCCGCTCTGGCGGCCCTGCAAGACGGGCAGCCCCGCTACCTCAACGACGGACACCCGACTTCCTGAACGGCGGGTTGCCGTCCCGCCGCCGAGCGGCTGATCGCTGGCTACCGGCTCGCCTCCAGGCCGGACGAGAGAAGGAATTGCCATGACCGCAGAGCCTCAGTGGTTCACATCGTCCTACAGCAGCAATGGCGGCGACTGCATCGAGGTCGCACGGAACCTGGTCTCTCGCGCCGATGTCGTACCGGTGCGCGACAGCAAGGACACCAAAGGGCCGGCCCTGACCTTCCCGGCCGAGGCGTGGCAGTCCTTCGTCTCCGCCGTCCGGGCCGGGGAGTTCGGCGCGGTCTGACACTCCTGCCGGGGTCCGCTGCCCGGCGGGCGGGCAGCGGACCACTCCTCCCGCCTCAGCCGCTGACGCTGGCCGTGCCGGTCTCCAGGTGGCCGGTGAAGCGCTGGGACCAGGTGCTGTCGACATTCACCGTCACGGTGAAGTCGTACCAGCCGTTGCTGTAGGCGACGGCGTTGAAGAAGTCCGTCACGCTTCCACCAGCCGGGACCTGGTACGTCCAGGGGCCGTCGGTGCGGTAGTTGGTGGACGCGATGGTGAAAGTCATCGCGGTGGCACCGGTGTTGGTGAGCTTGAAGTACACCGCCGGCTGCCCCGTGCCCGGCTCGACCGCGTAGGAGCAGGTGACGGCCGCGTTCTTGCCGGCCTTGTTGGCGTCGCCCTTGAAGCGGCGGAGGAAGCGGTTGGGGCCGACCACGCTCAGGTCGTACGGGCCGCCGCCGTAGCCGCTGCCGCAGTTGAAGAAGTCGCTCTGGTTGCCGCCGGGGTCGACGGTGTACTGCCAGGGGCCGCCGCCGCGGTAGGCGTTGGCGTACGCGGCGAAGTGGGCGGACTTGGTCGCCACCGCGCCCTCGTTGACCATCTTCAGCCAGACCTTGATCATGCCGCCCGAGCCGTACTCCAGGTGGTCCAGGTTGGCGTTCGGCTGGACCGGCACCGCGCGGGCCGGGCGGGTGCCGGGCTCCTGGGTGGGCAGCTTGTTGTCCACCGGGGACGGGTTGGGCAGCGGGCCGCAGGTCGAGATGCCGATCACCGCGCCGGCCGTGTCGGGCAGCCCGGGCAGGCCGTAGACCGGGTTGGCGAAGTCGAACAGGCCGGTGAGGTCGCCGCAGACGCGCCGGCGCCAGTCACTGATGTTGACGCAGGTGGCGGGCTTGCCGATGGCGGCGGTCCACTTCTCCAGGAAGCGCAGCACCGAGGTGTGGTCGAAGACCTCGGAGGAGACCCAGCCGCCGCGGGTCCACGGGGAGACGGCGATCATCGGGACGCGGAAGCCGAGGCCGAGGTTGGTGCCGCCGTAGAACTCGCCCGGGGTGCCGGCCGGGGCGGCGGGCGGCGGGACGTGGTCGAAGAAGCCGTCGTTCTCGTCGTAGTTGAGGAACAGGACGCTGGAGTTGAAGACGTCCGCGTCCGCGTTGAGCGCGTCGATCACCCGGTGGACGAAGTGCGCGCCGTCGGCCGGGGTGGCGTAGGGGTGCTCGGAGACCTCCTGGTTGGGGACGATCCAGGAGACCTGCGGGAGCGTCCCGGCCAGCACGTCGGCCTTGATCGCGGCGACGATGTCGTCCGGGGTCTTCCCGGTGACCTTGGGGACGGAGCCCATGCCCTTGACGGCGAGCGGGCTGCCGGCCGGCGCGTTGGCGAACTGGGTGAAATAGGCCAAAGCATTGTCGCCGTAGTTGTCGGCGGCGTTCTGGTAGACCTTCCAGCTGACGCCGGCGTTCTCCAGCGCCTCGGCGTAGGTCTGCCAGCGCAGGCCCTTCTCGTCGCCGCCGTCGTAGGCCGGGCCGCCCGCCGCGCCGGTCGGGTCGATCTGGCCGGACCAGTGGTAGGTGCGGTTGGGGCCGGTGGCGCTCAGCATCGAGCAGAAGTAGGCGTCGCAGATGGTCCAGTTCTCGGCGAGCGCGTAGTGGAACGGGATGTCCTGGCGGGTGAGGAAGCCGAGCGGGCGGTTGTTGCCCTTGGCCGCCACCCAGGAGTCCATCTTGCCGCCGTTCCAGGCCCGGTGCTGGTCACCCCAGCCGTGGGCGAGGTCGCCATTGCACTGCGCGAGGCGCTCCGGGTCGGCGCCGCCGGCCGGCTTGGTGAGGCTGAACTGCCACGGGTACTGGCGGCCCAGGCCGTTGGGCTGGTTGAAGACGGAGTAGCCGCCGGCGATCTGGATGGCGGAGCGGTCCGCGAAGCCGCGGACGCCGCGCAGCATGCCGAAGTAGTGGTCGAAGCTGCGGTTCTCCTGCATGAGGATCACGATGTGCCGCGCGTCGGCGATGGTGCCGGTCTGCGACAGCGCCGCCGAGGGGGCACCAGCGGGTACGACGGCGGACGCCCCGGCCGGTACCTCCCCCGGCGTTCCGGCGGCCGGGGCGGCCCCCGCTCCGGTGCTGCCGGCACCGGCCGCGGCGAGGCCCGCGGCGGCGGCACCGGACATGGTCACGAACTTCCTACGACTCAACTCGGCCATCAGCCAAGCCCGTCCCTTCACTGGCGATGTTGTGCACACAACTCGGGGCCACTCGATCGCGCAGCATCTTCCACCCGCCCGGGACGGCCCGGCCAGGGGCCGGGAGCAGGTTTGTCGGACTGTTCTCCCGGCAGTCACCGAACGACCGGGAGCTGAACGCCGGTGCGGGCGGGCTCACACCTCCTCGCCATTTGAACATGTTCAAATGCTGTGCCGCAGTGTTCCCGCCGATCGATCACGGGGGGCCTGCGCGGGCCGGCCCGACCCCGGCCCCGGTCCCGACTCAGTCGTCCTTGACCGTGATGCCCAGGGCCTGGGCGAACTGGGGTGCCAGTTCGAGAAGTTGGGTGGAACTGATCAGGGCGCCGCGCAGGCCCTGGTGGCCGTCGGGGAGGTCGAGGGAGACGGCCCCGCGCAGGTCGACGCCGCTCAGGGTGGCGCCGCGCAGGCGGACCTCCTCCAGGGTGGAGCCGGGGAAGGACACCCCGGTGAGTTTCGCATCGCCGAAGTCGACGTCGCGCAGCAGGCAGTCCTCGAAGACGACGTCGCGCAGGACGGCGGCGCGCAGGTTGACCGCCTCCAGCTTGCAGCCGCGCAGGACCACCCGGCGCAGCGCGGCGCCGTGGGCGGCGATGCCCGCCAGTACGCCGCCGGTGACGGCGCTGTCCTGCCACTCGCTGTCGACGAGGTCGCACGCCACCCAGCGGCCGGCCTGCGACCAGACCTCGTTGAAGCGGGCCTGGCGGAGCTTGACGCCGCTCAGGGCGACACCGGTCAGGGCGCACTCCAGGAAGGTCGCGCCGACGGCCGACTGGTCGGTGTACTCGCCGCCGTCGAAGTGGACGGTGTCGTAGCGGTCGTCGCCGCGCAGCGGACCGCGGTGCGGGACCAGGTGGTCCGCGAACGGCAGGTCCTCCAGGCGGTCGGGGACGAACTGGGGCTTGGACGGCGGCATGGCGGCGGCACCTCGTGGTCGGCGGCGGACTGGTCCTCGTCCGCATGCTCGCACGGGGCACCGACAGTGCCGGGGGGCGGCGGCGCGAGCGGGCGCGGCGGTGGCACGGTGGGGCGCCCACCGCCGGCCCTGCTCAGGTGCGCCTCCAGGACACTCCCTGGGGCGGGAACGCACGTGGGGCGGCCCGGTCGCCGGGGTTCCGGCGACCGGGCCGTCCACTGCGGTGCGGGAGGAGGATCAGCCGGCCAGGCCGTTCCGCCAGAGGGTGTTGACCCGGCTGCGCTCGGTGCTGTTCGGGTTCGGGTTGGTGCAGGAGGTGCCGGGTCCGCCACCGGACATCAGCTCGCTGCACGGGCCGGAGTAGTGGTCCGGCAGGCCGAGCACGTGCCCGGTCTCGTGCGCGACGACGCGCAGCGAGCTGTACTGGCGGTTCTGCGCGTAGTCGAGGAAGACGTAGCCGCGGCCGTGGCCGTCGGTGCTCGCGTACGAACCGCGCGAGTCGTTGCCCTCGTAGTAGCGGAAGTCGGCGGCCGAGCCGGAACGCAGCTGCACGTTGGAGACCGAGCTGTTCCAGATCTGCGCGCTCTGGGATATCTGGTTGCGGAAGGTGGGCGCGCTGCTGGCGTCGTAGGTCACGGTGACCGCGAGCAGGAACGGGTTGGCGGCCTGCTTGGCCCGCGCGGACGCCATGACGGCCTCGAAGAACGCCTTGTTGTTGGCGTCCTCGGTGGGCGAGCCGGCGTAGGCGGAGCCGGAGGCGGTGTAGCCCTGGGTCGGCGCGGCGGCGGCGGTGGTGGTCGGCAGGACGGCCAGGCCGGCGGCGAGCGCCAGACCGACGGCGGCGGAAAACGTGCGCGAGACACGGTTCATGTGGGGGCTCCCGTTCAAGGGCCGAGGGATTGGGGGGTGCTGCGGGTGGGGGTACTGCGGTACTGCGGGTGGGGGTACTTCGGTGGTGCGGGCACGCCGGACCGGCCGGAGGGGCGTCCGGGCGGCGCGCGTCGAGGGGCCGCCCGCCGGACGGGCGGGCCGCGGAGGGTTGACCGGCTGCACAGGGTGGACCGGCCGGTCAGGAGGTCAGGTCGGCAGGTCGACGTCAGCCGGCCAGACCGTTGCGCCAGAGCGAGTTGACCCGGCTGCGCTCGGTGCTGTTCGGGTACGCGTTGGTGCAGGACGGGCCGGGGCCGCCACCGGACATCAGCTCGCTGCACGGGCCCGAGTAGTGGTCCGGCAGGCCCAGCACGTGCCCGGTCTCGTGGGCGGTCACCCGCACCGAGGAGTACTGCTGGTTCTGGGTGTAGTCGAGGAAGATGTAGCCGCGGCCGTGGCCGTCGGTGCTCGCGTACGAGCCGTTGTCCGGGTCGTCGCCCTCGTAGTAGTCGAAGTCGGCGCCGGACCCTTCCTGCAGCCGGACGTTGGCGACCGAGCCGTTCCAGATCTGCGCGCTCCGGGCTATCTCCGCGGCGAAGGAGGGCGCGTTGCTCGCGTCGTAGGTGACCACGACGGCCCGCAGGTACGGGGTGGCGGCCTGCTTGGCCCGCGCGGACTTCATGACGGCCTCGTAGAACGCCCGGTCGTCCGCCTTGCCGGCGCTCTTCGAGGCGGCGCCCGGGGTGTACCCGTGGACGGCGGCCGGACCGGGGGTGGTCACCGGGGCGGCGGTGGCGGCGGCGGGCAGGGCGGCCGTTCCGAGGGCGAGGGCGATTCCGAGCGCGAGGGAAAGCGTTCGCGGCACGCGGTTCATGTGGGGGCTCCGATTCGCGAGTGCGCCGCGGACGGTGGGGGCCGGACCGCGGGCATCGGATGAATGCTTGCTGCCCACAGAGCTTCGGCCAGGCCGGCGGCCCGGCGGATGATGTCAACCGGCGATAGCCCGAACCAATCACCCGCACCCGCCGGGGAGCGCTCCGGGAGATCCGTCCGGAGATCCGTCCGGGAGTCGGCCGGGTGTCGCCCGGGGGTCGTCCGGGAGTCGCCCGGGATCCGGCGGCGCGGTCCGGCGCCCGCGCCCCTGCCGACCCGACAGCCTGTCATGTCCCTGGCGTCATCCCGTTTTGGCCGTTACGCTCCCCTGTGTGGAGCTCGACGTGAGACACCTGAGGGTGCTGTGCGCGATCGCCGACACCGGAAGCCTCCGCAAGGCCGCGCTGCAGCTCGGGATGACCCAGCCGTCGCTCACCACCCAGCTGCACCGCATCGAACGGGCTGTCGGCGGAACGCTGTTCACCCGGGAGCAGACCGGCAGCCGGCCGACCGCGCTCGGCCACTCCGTGCTGTCCAGAGCCAGACCGGTGATCGCCGAGATGGCCGCACTGGTCACCGCCGCGCGCCAGGAGGCCAGGGAGGCCGCCGGCGGCGAGCGGGCCCGCCGGCTGCGCATCGGCAGCGTCGGCAGCCGGGCGGTGGCCGCGTGGCTGCGCCGGGTGCACGAGCGGCTGCCGGAGACCGACACCACGATCCAGATCGACATCTCCGCCAACGCCCTGCTCCGGATGATCGCCGCCGACCAGCTGGACGTCGCCTTCGTGCACGAGAGCGAGGGCTTCCCGGTACGGCTGCCGCCGGACGCCGAGCACCGGGTGCTGCTCGCCCGCGAGCCGCAGTTCGTCGCGCTCACCTCGGGCCATCCGGCGGCCGCGCGGCAGGTGGTCCGGCTGGCCGAACTCGCCGAGGACACCTGGATGGTGGACCCGACCGCCGACCACGAGTACGCCGCCATGCGCCGGGTGTTCCGCGCTGCCGGGCTCAATCCGCGCGTGGTCCAGGTCCGGGACAACGCCACCGCCGCCGAACTCGTCGCCTCCGGCGAGGCGGTCCGCCCCTGCCAGCCGACCTCCCTGCCCGGACCGGGCACCGTCGTCCGGCGGCTGCACGGCGACCCGTTGACCGTGCGACTGCTCCTGGTCTGGCGGCCGCGCGCCCTCCGCCGGCCGGCCCGCGAGGCGCTGTACGAGGAACTGCGGGCGGCCTATCTGGACCTCGCCCAGGCCAGCCCCGCGTACCGGGCCTGGCTGTCCGGGCACGGCGAGGTCCTGCACGGCCTGCTGGGGCCGTCGACGGCCGACCCGCCGCGCGCGGACGGGCCGACCGCGGCGGGCCTCACCACAGCGGCGGGCCTCGCCTCAGCGGCAGGCATCACCGCGGCGGCGGGCCTCGCCACCACCGCAGGAGCGACCGGGACGGGCACCGGCAACAGGACGAACGGCTCCACCGCCCCGGCCGGCCCGGTCGCGCTCGCTCAGCGCTCCCTGGCGTGCAGCGCCACCCCGACCGCCACCGTCAACGCCGTCACCAGGCCAGCCAGCAGGACCCCGGAACCGCCCGCCGCCGTACAGGCGAGCACCGCCACCGAGGCCGCCGGCAGCAGCACCTGAGCCGCGCCGGTCTTGACGTGCCGGGAGTGCAGCGCCCACACGGTGACGAGGTAGAGCGCGGTCGGCACGGTCACCGTCGCGGTGGCGGCCGTCTCGGACACGTGCGCCTTGTGCACCGCCGATTCGACCGCCACCTCCAGGCCGGAGCCGATCGCCGCCGCCGCGCCGAAGACCAGGTAGTGGCCGTACCCCCAGAGGAAGGCCTGCCGGTTGGAGCGGAGGTGGTCGTGGACCGGCCGGGCGAAGTAGATCCACCAGGCCGAGAAGCAGATCAGCAGACCGCCGGCCGCGACCGGCAGCAGCCGGGTCAGCCCCTCGTGCTCGTCCACCGCGGACTGCACGGCGACGGTCGCCGCCGCCACCGTCTCACCGAGCACGATCAGCGTGAACAGGCCGTACCGCTCGGCGATGTGGTGCGGGTGCCAGGTGGTCTGCATCCGCAGCTCGGCCACCACCGGCACGGACAGCTCGGCCAGGATCCCGATCGGGATCACCATCGCCCGGACGTCGTGCGGGAGCACCAGCACCACGGCCCAGCCGATCTGGCAGAGGGTGATCCCGGCGGCGTAGCGCAGCGCCACACCGCGCGCCGGCCCCTCCTCGGCGGCCGCCGCGCGCAGCCACTGGGTGACCATCGCCAGCCGCATCACCACATAGCCGACCACCGACAGCACGATGTCCTGGTCCGCGAAGAGCCGCGGCACCCCGGCCGCGAGGATCAGCACACCGGCGATCTGGACCAGGGTGGTGACCCGGTACGGCACGTCGTCGCAGTCGTAGGCGGAGGCGAACCAGGTGAAATTCATCCAGGCCCACCAAATTGCGAAGAATGCGAAGAAATAGCCGGTCAGCCCGTCGCCCCAGTGGCCTTCGGCGAGGTCGTGGGCCAGCTCCCGGCCGGCCTGGCCGACGGCGACCACGAAGCAGAGGTCGAAGAAGAGTTCCAGCGGGGTGGCGACCCGGTGCGGCTCCTCCCGGCTGCGCGGCACCATCCGGCGCACCGGGCGCGGGTCGGCGTAGTGCGGGTGCGGGCCGGCGTGGTGCGGTGGGGGGACTGCGGCGGACTCGCTGCTCATCGACGGTTCTCCGGGCTCCGGACGGGCGGGCTGACCCGCCGCATCCTGGCAGCGCGCGGGGCCCCGCGCACGCACCGTCGCCCGCTCCGGCGCGGTCGGCGGAGCGCTCCGATTGCCCCGCAACAGCCCGATTTGCCCTGGCGTCAGCGAGAGTTGACGCCTCGGTGCGCGAACCGGGTGACAGCACGGCGGGTTTCCGGGCGCGCCCCGCGCGGTAGGGCGCGAGGGCCCGGACCGCCCCGCTAGATTCGTCCCGGTTCGAAGCGAGCGGGGTCCGGGGACGGGCCTCCACGACACGGGCGGCCTGCGGGCATCGCGGAAGGTCAAGGCGGGTGGCAGGACAGCGGGGGCGGCAATGCCGGTACCCCCGTGTCCGTACCACCGGCCTCGTGATCACCGCGCTGCTCGCCAGCGCCTGCCGTGCGCTCGCCGGCCTCCGCCGCGCACCCGCCCCACCGCCAGAAGCCGCACCGCCCGAAGCGGCACCGACAGAAGCCCCACCGCCGGAAGCGGCACCGCCGGTAGCCGCACCGCCGGAAGCCCCACCGACGGCGGCCCCCGCCCCGACCCCGGCGGCTACTTCTCCCAGCCGACCTTGGTGTAGTCCACACTCGCCAGACCGAAGGCGCCGTAGTTGGCGAGCCCCTTGCGGGCCGCCACCACGGTCGGCCGCTGGTACAGCTCGAAGGTGTGGCCGAGCTCCCAGATCTTGGCGTCCGCCTGGTTGTAGAGCTTCGCGGCCTCCACCGGGTCGATCGTGCCGGCCGCCTTCTTCAGCAGCCCGTCGATCTCCTCGGTGCCCAGCTTGGAGTAGTTGCCGAACACGTTGTCGCCCTGCGGCAGCCGGAAGTTGGTCAGGCTGCTGGAGAGCGGGAACGAGTCGGTGTTGCGCCAGCTGGCGATGTCCCACTTGCCGGGGTTGACGTACTTGGTGAAGAAGTCGTTGGCGGCGACCTTGTCGACCTCCACCTTGACCCCGGCCTGCAGCCACATCGCCTGGGCGGCGGTGGCGAGGTCGACCTGGGCCTGCGGGGTGGACTCGTTGAGCACCCAGTGCAGGGTCAGCGACTGGCCGTCCTTGGTGCGCGGCTGGCCGCTGCCGGCCTCCTTCCAGCCCGCCTCGTCCAGCAGCTTCTTCGCCGCGGGCACGTCGAACTTCGCCCACTCGCCGGAGTTGTCCTGGTAGCCGGCCTGGTTGGGCATGAAGATGTGGTTGCCGAGCGGCTTGAACTCGACCGGCACACCGTTGTTGGCGATCTTGATGAGCGCGCTGCGGTCCAGCGCCTTCCCGAGCGCCTGGCGCACCTTCTGGTCCGCCAGCGCGCCACCGCCGCCGAAGGAGATGTGCACCTCGTCCCAGGGGCTGGCCGAGCGGATCACCGCGTCCTTGGCGTCCTTGAGCTGCCCGTAGGCGGTGGCGGTGCCGGCCGTGGCGTAGTCGATCTCGTTGTTGAGGAAGGCCTGGGTGGTCGCGGACTGCGACATCACCCGGAAGACGATCCGCTCCGCCTTGGGCTTGGCGCCCCACCAGTTCGGGTCCGGGACGAGGGTCAGGGTCTGCGCGGTCTTGTCGGCCGAGCCGATCTTCAGCGCGCCCGCGGTGATCGGGAGCTTCTCCACCCAGCCCTTGTTGAAGTCGTCGGCGGTGGCGATGCCGGCGGCCGGGATCAGCGGGCGGAAGAGGTTCTGCCAGTCCGCGTAGGTCTCGGAGAAGGTCACCTTGACCTCGGCCGGGTCGGCGCCCTGCTCGACGCCGGAGATCAGCTCGTAGCCGGCCGAGTCGGCGATGTTGTAGCCGTCCTTCTTGCCGTTGCTGGCTTCCCAGTCGGCCTTGAAGTCGAGGTAGCTCAGCGGCTTGCCGTCCGACCACTTGGCCTTCGGGTTCAGCTTGTAGGTGACCACCTGCGGCGAGGTCGAGGTGACCTTGGCGTCCACCAGGTAGTCGGCGTTCGCCTTGAAGGTGCCGGTCTCGTCGGTGCTGAAGAGGTCCGGCTCGACGGTGCGCATGATCTCGACCGCGTCGCCGTACCGGCCGTCCACCTGGAACGGGTTCCACTGGGTGATCCACTGGTAGAGCGGGAAGCGGACCTCGCCGCCGTCGCGGATCTGGTCCACCGTCTTGGCGTTGATGTCGATGGACCCCTGCCCCGGCGCCGCGCTCTTCACCGCCGTGTCCGCCGAGCCACCACCGCCGGAGCTGCACGCGGTGGCCGCGAGGGCGACGGCGAGAGCGAGGACGGCGGCGCGGCCGAGTCGGCGCGCAGGCGTGGCGGAATCGTGCATGAGGGTTCCCCCCGTGAGGTCCGGCGAGTGGTGACAGATGAGCGTCGCGAGGTGTGGCGAGGCTTGAGCGTGGGCAGCCAAGTCGGTGCCGGGGACCGAACGTAACAGCCGATCAGGAGGAGTACCAGGGGGCGTGGTGGACACCTGATCCAAACGAAACGGGGCGCAACACGGCCGCAATACCGCGGCCGCGCACCGGTGCCAGACTCTGACCTGCGAGCTTTCCTGACCACGGTCAAGAAGGCGGCCGGGACCACCCGAAACCCACCCGCTCACCCCCGGCGCCCCCGGCACCCTCACCACGGCGCCCCGCTCCCCCACCCCCGACCCGAAGGCCACCCTCCGATGCCCACCAGACGCGTCGGCCCCGCCCCCACCCCGGGCGGCCGTTGATGCTCCGTTATCTGACCAAGCGCTTCGCCTACTACGCCGTCCTGCTGGTCGCCGCCGTCTTCCTGGCGTACGCGCTGGCCGGCGCCGCGCTGCAGCCGCGCGTCTACTTCGAGGCGAAGGTGCCGCGCCCGGCCGCCGCCTCGGTCGAACGCCAGCTCACCGACCTCAATCTGAACGACCGCACCCCGGTCGTCGAACGGTTCGGGCACTGGGCGGGCGACCTGCTGCTGCACGGCGACCTCGGCCGCACCATCCACGACACCCCGGTGATGGACGACTTCCGCCGCCGGGTCTGGGTGTCGCTGCGGCTGCTGCTGATCGGCAGCCTGCTCGGCATGGTGCTCGGCGTCGCCGCCGGGGCGTGGAGCGCCGTGCGCCAGTACCGGATCTCCGACCGGCTGCTGACCGTGCTCTCCTTCGTCCTGCTCTCCACCCCGGTGTTCCTGGTCGCCCTCTTCCTCAAGAACGGCGCCATCGCCGCCAAGGACGCCGTCGGCCACGAGGTCGTCCCGTTCACCGGGTACGAGACCCCCGGCCTGAGCGGCGGCATCGGCGCCCACCTCGCCGACTGGGCGCTGCACCTGCTGCTGCCCACCCTCTCGCTGGCGCTCGGCGGCCTCGCCACCTACAGCCGCTACCAGCGCGGCACCATGCTCGACGTGCTCGGCTCCGACTACCTGCGCACCGCCGAGGCCAAGGGCCTCACCCGGGGCCGCGCCCTGGTCAAGCACGGGCTGCGGACAGCGGTGATCCCGATGTCGACGATGTTCGCGTACAGCTTCCTCGGCATCTTCACCGGCGCCGCGTTCACCGAGACCATCTTCGGCTGGCACGGCATGGGCGAATGGTTCATCCAGTCCGTCAACGAGCAGGACGTCAACGCGGTCGTCGCGGTCAACCTGTTCGCGGCGGTCGTGGTGCTCGCCTCCGGCTTCCTCGCCGACACCCTGCACGCCGCCCTCGATCCGCGCGTGCGGTCCTGAACCGAGGAGAGCCTTCTTGACCGCCGTCATCGCGGAGTCCGCCGGCCCCGCCGAGCCCACCGGACCCGGTTCCCCCGCCGCACCCACCGCACCCGGACCGACCGGCCGGGGGCGGATCGTCCTCGCCCGGCTGCTCGCCGCCCGCTGGGCGGTGGTCGGCGTGGTCATCGTCCTGCTGCTGTTCCTGCTCGCCTTCGGCGGCGGGTTCCTCACGCCCTGGGACTACGCCACCCCCGACTACGGCGCGCTGCGCCAACCGCCCTCGGGCACCCACTGGTTCGGCACCAACGGGGTCGGCCAGGACGTCTTCGCGCAGACGATCCGCGGACTGCAGAAGTCGCTGGTCATCGGCCTGCTGGTGGCGCTCTTCTCGACCGTGCTGGCCTCCCTGGTCGGCGCCTGCGCCGGCTACTTCGGCGGCTGGACGGACCGGCTGCTGATGTTCCTGGTCGACCTCATGCTGGTCTTCCCGAGCTTCCTGGTCATCACGATCGTCTCGCCCCGGCTGAAGGGCGCCGGCTGGCTCGCCTTCGTGTTGCTGCTCGCCCTGTTCAACTGGATGATCACCGCCCGGGTGGTCCGCTCGATGACCATCTCGCTGCGGGAGCGGGAGTTCGTGCGCGCCGCGCAGTTCATGGGCGTCCGTCCGCTGCGGATCATCGCCCGGCACATCCTGCCGAACGTCGCCTCCTTCCTCATCATCGATGCCACGATCGCGGTCGGCGGCGCCGTGATGAGCGAGACCGCGCTCTCCTACTTCGGTTTCGGCGTCAAGGCACCGGACGTCTCGCTCGGGACCCTGCTCGCCGCCGGCACCAGCGAGGCCCCGGTCTTCCCCTGGCTGTTCTACTTCGCCGCCGGACTGCTGGTGCTCTTCGTCCTGTCGGTCAACCTGATCGGCGACGGGCTGCGGGACGCGCTCGACCCCACCTCGGACGCCGCCCGGCGGCCCCGGCGGCCCCGCCGGTCCCGTGCCCGTGTCCGTGCCACGACGAAGAGGACCAGCGCGTGACCACCACCGCCACGACCACCACCACCGGGACCCCGCTGCTGCGCGTCCGCGACCTGCGGGTCGACTTCACCGGCCCGCGCGGCTCCGCCCCCGTCCCCGCCGTGCGCGGCGTCGACCTCACCCTGCACCGGGGCGAGACCCTCGGCATCGTCGGCGAGTCCGGCTCCGGAAAGTCCGTCACCGCGCTGGCCGTGCTCGGCCTGCTGCCCGGCACCGCCCGGGTCCGGGGCTCGGTCCGGCTGGACGACCGCGAGCTGATCGGCCTGCCCGGACGCGAGCTGGCCGCCGTCCGCGGCCGCCGGATCGCCATGGTGTTCCAGGACCCGCTCTCCGCCTTCACCCCCGTCTACCGGATCGGCGACCAGCTCGTCGAGGCGCTGCGGATCCACCGGCCCGGCCTCGACCGCGCCGCCGCCCGCAAGCGGGCCGCCGAACTGCTCGACCTGGTCGGCATCCCGGCCCCCGACCGCGCCCTCGACAGCTTCCCGCACGAGTTCTCCGGCGGCATGCGGCAGCGCGCCATGATCGCCATGGCCGTCGCCAACGACCCCGACGTGCTGCTCGCCGACGAACCCACCACCGCCCTGGACGTCACCATCCAGGCGCAGGTGCTCGACGTGCTGCGCACCGCCCGCCGCGAGACCGGCGCCGCGCTCGTCCTGGTCAGCCACGACCTCGGGGTGATCGCCGGGATGGCCGACCGGGTCGCGGTGATGTACGCGGGCCGGGTGGTCGAGACGGCGGGCGTGGACGAGCTGTTCGCCGCGCCGCGCCACCCGTACACCCTGGGCCTGGTCGGGGCCGTCCCCCGGCTGGACGGGAGGCGCGGACCGCTGGTGCCGATACCCGGCACGCCCGCGCCGATGGCCGAGCTGCCGCCGGGCTGCCCGTTCGCCGCCCGCTGCCCGCTGGTCGAGGACCGCTGCCGCACGGCCGAACCGCCGCTGACCGGCGACGGGACGGCGGCCGGCGGCGACGGCGGCCCGACCGGCCACCTGGCGGCCTGCGTCCGGGCCGGCGAGCTGGCCGAACGGCGGCCCGCGCCCACCGAGGTCTACCCCGTTCCCGAACTCCCCGCCGCGTCGGCCGCCGCACCCGTCCCCCGGGAGCAGCGCCCGCCGGTCCTGGAGGTCGAGGGGCTCACCAAGACCTTCCCGCTGCTCAAGGGCACCGTGTTCAAGCGCCGGATCGGCTCGGTCCACGCGGTGGACGGCGTCGAGCTGTCGATCCGGGAGGGCGAGACCCTCGGCCTGGTCGGCGAGTCCGGCTCCGGCAAGTCCACCACCCTGTTCGAGCTGCTGCGCCTGGCCGCCCCCGAGTCCGGACGGATCGAGCTGCTCGGCCGGGACACCGCCGCGCTCTCCCGCGCCGAGGCCCACCGGATGCGGTCCGATCTGCAGATCGTCTTCCAGGACCCGATGGCCAGCCTGGACCCCCGGATGCCGGTCGGCGACATCGTCGCCGAACCCCTGCGCGCCCAGCGGGCCGCGAAGGACGAGATCGCCCGCCGGGTGCCCGAGCTGCTCCGCCAGGTCGGCCTCGACCCGGCCCACGCCGTCCGCTACCCGCACCAGTTCTCCGGCGGGCAGCGGCAGCGGATCTCGATCGCCCGCGCGCTGGCCGTCCGGCCCCGGCTGCTGGTCCTGGACGAGCCGGTCTCCGCACTGGACGTCTCGATCCAGGCCGGGGTGCTCAACCTGCTCCAGTCCCTCAAGGCGGAGCTGGGCCTCTCCTATCTCTTCGTCTCGCACGACCTCTCGGTGATCCGGCACCTCGCCGACCGGGTGAGCGTGATGTACCTGGGGCGGACGGTCGAACAGGGCGAGGT
>NZ_JZWY01000307.1:0-342 GCF_000966955.1 Streptomyces sp. NRRL S-495 | reverse complement strand
ACCTGGGGCGGACGGTCGAACAGGGCGAGGTGTCCGCCGTCTTCGACCGCCCGCGCCACCCCTACACCCGGGCGCTGCTCTCGGCCGTCCCGCTGCCGGACCCGGCCGCCGAACGGACCCGGACCCGGATCCTGCTGGCCGGCGACCCGCCCTCCCCCACCGTCCGGCACACCGGCTGCCCGTTCCGCGCCCGCTGCCCGGTGTACGCGGGACTCGACGCGGGGTCACGCGGCCGGTGCGAGACGGAGGCGCCGCCGCTCACCGACGCGGGCCCGCTGCCGGAGGCCGCGGGTGCGCCGGCCCCCGACCACCGGGCCGCCTGCCACTTCCCGGAGGGGTGAC
>NZ_JZWY01000306.1:0-947 GCF_000966955.1 Streptomyces sp. NRRL S-495 | reverse complement strand
CCCGAACGGCGGACGCCCGCCTGGCGGAGCCCCGGGAGCCGTGCGACAACTGCTGCTATGACCTGGTCCAACCTGACGATCCTGTTCGGCAGCCTCGCCGTCGTCGCCCTGGGCCTCCGTCTGCTCCCCCGCCACCCCCTCCACAAGGCGCGGCCGCCCAGCAACGAGGTGGCCGCCGCGATCTTCGCCATGGTCGGGGTGCTCTACGCGGTCCTGCTGGCCTTCGTGGTGATCGTGGTCTGGGAGGCCGCCGACGAGGCCCGCACCACCACCTTCCGCGAGGCCGACCACCTGGCGGGCCTGTACTGGAACGCCCGCCAGTTCCCCAGCGCCGAGGGCGCCGAACTGACCGCCCTGACACTGCGGTACGCGCACAGCGTCATCGACGAGGAGTGGCCGATGATGAGGGACGGTCACGCGAGCGCCCTCCGGACCACCGAACTGGTCTACCGGATCCGCGACACCACCAACGCCCTCGCACCGGTGGGCCCGGGCCAGCAGGTCCAGTTCGAACACGCCGTCGCCCACGTCGAGGGGCTGGCCACCGAGCGGCGGGCCAGGCTCAACCGGATCGAGGACGCCGTCCCGCCGCTGCTCTGGGCTCCGCTGGTCCTCGGTGCGGTGCTGTCGATCTCCTTCACCTTCCTGTTCAGCGTCGCGAGCGTGCGGCTGCACACCACGATGACGCTGATCATGACCGCGATGATCTGTGTGGCCCTCATCGTGGTGAAGGAGCTGAACTACCCGTTCGACGGGCTGAGCGCCGTGTACCCCGATGCCTTCGAGATCTTCCTCGCCCGCCTGCCGGCCACCCACTGACGGCAGCCATCCGCTGACGACGGCCGGCCATCGACCGCGGCTGTTCACCGACCGCGGCCGCCGCCACGGTGGGTGACCGTCCTGTCGCGATTCGGCGGATCAGCCCGATTGCGTGTAATGTCTTCCAG
>NZ_JZWY01000305.1:0-2876 GCF_000966955.1 Streptomyces sp. NRRL S-495 | reverse complement strand
GACGGTCGAAGGCCCCCTCGCAGCAGCGAGGGGGCCTTCGGCGTTCCCGCACCCTCCCGATCGTTCCTCCCCGTTCCCCGGAAGGCCCGGAAACGGCGGCGGTCGGCCGATAGCGTGGGTGTCCGTCCTCGCACCGGAGGTGCTGTCGCCGTGGCTTCCCTCGGTCTGCCCGACCCGCCCGCCGCCTTCGACCGCCCCCCGCTCGCGCTCGCGGAGGAGCTGGTCCTGCTCTGCACCGACCCGGACAGCGGCGCCCTGCGGGTCTCCCGGAACGGCTTCCAGCGGGCGATCGCGGCCGCCGTGCTCACCGAGCTGCTGCTGACCGGCGGCCTCACGGTCGAGGACCGGCGGATCACCGGGTTCCGTCCGGTCGGGGCGGGCGACGAGGTCACCGCCGAGGTGCTCGCCCGGCTGGAGCGGTCCCCCAAGGGGCGCCGGCCCGGGCTGGACGCGGCCCTGCGCCGTGTGCCGCGGGCGCCGGCGGTGCGCTCCTTCCGGGAACGGCTGGTCGCGAGCGGGCACCTGACCCTCGAACGCCGCCGCATCCTGCTGGTGCCGTACCGCGCCTGGCTGCCGGTGCGCGCCACCGCCGGCGCCGAGATCGCCGAGCGGATCACCGCCACCCTGCGGGGTGCTTCCGGTCCGCACGGCGCCTCCCCCTCGGCCGAGCGGGACCTGCACCTGGCCGGGATGCTCTGGGCCGCGCAACTGGACCGGCGGCTCTTCCCCGGTCGGGAGCACTCGGGGCTGCGGAAGTCCTTCCGGACGGTCGCCCGGGAGCAGCCGATCGCCCAGGCCCTGCGCCGGGTGGTCGGGGCGGACAACGCCAGCGGCGGCTGAGCGGCCCGGCGGGGTCAGTCCGGCCCGCGGGAGGTGTCCAGGACCGCCGAGGCCACCGCGTCCGGCCGGTCGAACATCAGCAGGTGCCCGGCCGGGGCAGTGCGCCGGTAGTCCGCGCCGAGGAGTTCGGCGAGACCCCGCTGGGCGGCCAGCCATTCCTCGGTCCGGGGGCCGCTCAGACCGTCGTCGGCGGCGAGCACGGTCACCGGCAGGCCCGCCGGCAGCGGCGCGGTGCGGCGCAGCACGGCCAGTTCGGCGGCCATGTCCAGGTAGTGGGTGTTCTCCCGGAGCAGCGCCCGCAGCGACCGTCCGGTGCGGTAGCAGCGCCGGACCAGCGGCGCCGGGGCGAGGTCCTCGTGCCGCACCGTGGTGGCCCGGGCGACCGTCCGGCGCACGGCGGGCCCGAGCAGGTAGGGCACGGCGACGGCGGTGCCGGCGGCCGCCGTGGCGCGCGCCGCGAGGTCCCGCAGGCCGGGCGCCGGGCGCGGCCGGGGGTCCGGTTCGACGCTGCCGTCCAGCAGGACCAGCCCGGCCGTCCGCTCGGGGTACAGCCGCGCGAACGCCTCGACGTGGAAGCCGGCCAGCGAGTGCCCGGCCACCGTGCAGCGTCCGGGCAGGCCGAGCGCGTCGAGGACGGCCCGGATCCGGTGCGCCTCCCCGGCGGCGGTCGGGGCGGGCCGGTCGGCCGGTTCGGAGGCGCTCAGGCCGTAGCCGGGCCGGTCGAAGCGGACGACGGTGCGGTACGGGGTGAGGAAGGGGACCACGAGGTCCCAGTCGAACCAGCTGCTGCCGAGCCCGCCGGTGAGCAGGCAGACCGGCCCCCGGCCCTCGACCCGGACGTGCAGCGGGGTGCCGTCGATCCGTACGAAGGCGGCCGGGCCGGACCGGGAGGCGGGCGGGCCCTCGTGATCCTCGGCGCTGTCGGGGCCGTCGCGATCGTCCGGGCCGCCTGGGCCGTTCGGGTCGCCGGGGCTTCCGGCGCCGTTCGCGCTCGGGCCGCGGTCGCCGGTCATACCGGATCCCGCCGTTCGGTCCGGGACGGCGCGGCGGCCGGGGCATCGCGGGCAGCGCCCTCGGCGGCCGCCCCGGCGGAAGGGCCGGTCCGGCTCGGCAGGCCGACGCCCGCCGCGAGCAGCGCGAGCCAGAGGGCGACCAGCAGCACCTGGAGCCGCTGGCCGGCGCCCAGTGCCCAGGTGCCGTGGCCCGCCTCGAAGGCGGCGATCGCGCCCAGGCTCCAGCCGGTGGCGAGCACCTCGGCCCCCAGCAGCCACGGCCCGTACCGGCGCACCGGCGGCCACCGGTGGTAGCGCCGGGCGGCGACGGTGAGCGCGGTCAGCCCGCCGAGCGCGCCGAGCACGGCCAGGCTGCTGGTCACGGCGTGGGCGGTGTGGGTGGCGGGGACGAGGCCGGCGGTCTCCCGGGCGGCGCACATCTCGTCGCTGGTGGGCGCACAGCTCAGCGGCAGCCGGGAGTCGGCGGCGGTGGCCGCGCCGAACAGGGCGAGCGCGGCCCAGCCGCCCGCCGCCCAGGGCTGTCGGCCCGGGCTCGCCCCGGCCTGCCGGGGTACCGGGCGGCGGAGGTGGAAGGCGGACAGGGCGAGCAGGGCGGCCGCCAGCACCGCGAGTCCGGCGACCAGGTCGGTGGCCCGGAAGAGGCCGCCCAGCGGCTGGTCCTCGGCGGCGAGCTCGCTGATGTAGGCCTGGACCGGGTCGAGCCCGGTGCTGAGCACCACCTCCAGGACCCACGCGGTGTACGCCACCGCGCTGAGCAGCAGCAGCGCGCCGACGGCCCTGGCGGCGGCCACCGGCCGGGCCGGGGCGGACGTCGGGGCGGACATCGGGGCGGGCGTGCGCCGAGCGTTCCGGCGACCGGGGTGGGAGCTGGGCACAAATCCACCCTAGCCGTCGACAAACTCCACCCCAACCGGGCGGAAACGGACAGGCTGCTCCCGGTGACGCCCAGGTGGTTCGAGGCACCCTTCGGAAGCGTGTATTGTTTTCCCCGTCAGCAGGCGCCGCTAGCTCAGTTGGTTAGAG
>NZ_JZWY01000304.1:0-24493 GCF_000966955.1 Streptomyces sp. NRRL S-495 | reverse complement strand
GGCGCACAGACAACCGGGGAGCCTCTCGTTCACGCGAGGGGCTCTCCGGCTTTTCGCTGCCCATTGACGTCCGATTTGTGTGTGATGTCGGTCTCGCTTCCCGTTGCGGTGGAGCCAACCGGTACCTTCGGCGCGTTCTGGGCTGTACACCGGAAAAGGGGCAAAGGCCCCCGACCGCCGACGGTCCTGTCCGCGCGGGCCGGCCCGGCCGTACGTGCCGCCGCCCGCCCGTGCACCCTCCCCGTCGTTCGCCCGCAGGAAAGGCCGCCGCTTTGTCCCGTAACGCCCCGAGCGGCGCGCCGCGCACCCGGAAGACCAAGGTCCGACGGCCCCGGCGCACCGGCTGGCGCCGGCTGATACCGACCTGGCGGATGACCCTGGTGGGCCTGGTGGCCTCGGTACTGCTCGGGGTCGGCCTGTTCGCCCTCGGCATCGCCCTGGTGAAGGTGCCGGACGCGCACGCGGCCGCGACCACCCAGAGCAACACCTGGCTCTACCAGGACGGCTCGGTGCTCGCCCGGACCGGCCAGACCAACCGCCAGAACGTCCCGCTGGACAAGGTCTCCCCCGCCGCGCAGCACGCGACCCTGGCCGCCGAGGACCGCAACTTCTACCACGAGGGCGCCGTCAACGTGGCCGGCATGGTCCGCGCCGCCGTCAACACCGCCAAGGGCGAGGGCACCCAGGGCGGCTCCACCATCACCCAGCAGTACGTGAAGAACACCTACCTGAACCAGCAGCAGTCGGTCAGCCGCAAGGTGAAGGAACTCTTCATAGCGATCAAGGTGGACGCCACCGAGACCAAGGACGAGATCCTCTCCAGCTACCTCAACACCTCCTACTACGGGCGCGGTGCGTACGGCGTCCAGGCCGCCGCCCAGCAGTACTTCGGCGTCGACGCCGCCCAGCTCGACGCCGCCCAGGGCGCCTACCTGGCCACCCTGCTGAACGCCCCCAGCGCGTACGACGTCGCCACCGCCACCCCGGCGGGCAAGCAGAACGCCGTCAACCGCTGGAACTACGTGCTCGACGGCATGGTGAAGGAGGGCTGGCTGTCCGCCGAGGAGCGGGCCGCCACCGCCTTCCCCGAGGTCAAGGACCCGCAGGCGCAGCTCGGACTGTCCGGCCAGGCCGGCTACCTGGTCAACGCCGCGACCGAGTACCTCACCACCAACCAGGTCATCGGCGAGTCGGAGCTGGCCAAGGGCGGGTACACGATCAGGCTGACCGTCGACCCGACCCGCCAGCAGGCCCTGGAGGACTCCGTCCAGGCCCAGCTGCACGACACCCTCAACCCGGACAAGCGGAAGAAGGACGCCGCCGTCCAGGCCGGCGCCGCCTCCGTGGACCCGAAGAGCGGGGCCGTGGTCGCCCTGTACGGCGGGGTCGACTACACCAAGCACTACATCGACAACGCGACCCGGCGGGACTACCAGTCGGGCTCGACCTTCAAGGCGATCGCACTGGCGGCGGCGCTGGAGAACAACGCCAAGACCCAGTCCGGCCAGACCGTCACCCCGCGCACCGTCTACGACGGCACCAGCGAGCGCAAGGTCCGCGGCGGGAAGGGCACCCCGTACGCGCCGCCGAACGAGGGCGACAAGAGCTACGGCCAGATCACCCTCCAGCAGGCCACCGACTGGTCGGTGAACTCGGCCTTCGCCCAGCTCGCCCAGGACACCGGGCTGGCGAAGGTGCGGGACACCGCGATCGCGCTCGGCCTGCCCAGCAACACCCCGTCCCTGGACGCGGTGGGCTCCATCCCGCTGGGCACCTCGACCCCCAGCGTGCTCGACATGGCCGGGGTGTACGCCACGCTGGACAACGGCGGCAAGCAGATCACCCCGTGGCTGGTGCAGTCGGTGGACCGCGAGGGCGAGCCGCTCGCGCTGCCCGCCCACAAGACCACCCAGGCGGTCGGCGAGCAGACCGCGCGCCAGGTCACCTCGATGCTCCAGGGCGTGGTGGCCGACCAGGGCGGCACCGGCTGGCGGGCCAAGGCACTGGGCCGGCCGGCGGCGGGCAAGACCGGCACCACCGACGAGCACAAGGCGGTCTGGTTCGTCGGGTACACCCCGGAGCTGGTCACCTCGGTCGCGCTGTTCGGCCAGGACCCGGGCACCGGTGCGCAGGTCAGCCTGAGCGGCACCGGCGGACTCGACGGCGCGGCGGGCGGCCAGTACCCCGCGCAG
The DNA here is from genome assembly GCF_000966955.1 of Streptomyces sp. NRRL S-495. Classification (NCBI taxonomy): domain Bacteria; kingdom Bacillati; phylum Actinomycetota; class Actinomycetes; order Kitasatosporales; family Streptomycetaceae; genus Streptomyces; species Streptomyces sp. NRRL S-495. Next base: position 22,301 of record NZ_JZWY01000304.1, on the reverse strand, counting down.
ATCTGGACCGCCTACATGAAGGCGGCCCTCAAGGGCCAGCCGGTCTCCGACTTCCCCGCGCCCGCGGGCGCCGACGACTCGGGGCGCGGCGGCTGGGGCTCCTCCGGGGCCGGTGCCTCGCCCAGCCCCTCGGGCGGCGCGAGCTCCGCGCCGGCCACCCCGGACGGGTCGGCGACGTCCTCCGGCGAACCGTCGCCGCCGGCCGGCCAGGGCGGAACGGGCGGCTCCGGCGGGTCGGGCGGATCGGGCGCCGGTTCGGAGCCCACCGCCACACCGTCGGGCGGACCGACCACGGCACCGCAGCCGACCGGGGGCACCGGCGGCTCCGGCACCGGCGGGGCGACCACCGCCCCGACCCAGCCGACGACGCCGCAGCCGACCAGCAGGCCGACCAGGACCCCGGCGCCGACGACCGCGCCGACCACCGGGCCCACCACGGCACCTCAGCCGACCGGGGGCACCGGCGGCTCGGGCACGGGGTCCGGCGGCGGCACCGGGACGGACACGGGCACCGGGACCGGCTCCGGCCAGTAGTTCCGGCCGGTGGCTCCGGGGCTGGTGACTACGGTCGGTGGCTCCGGCCGGTAGCGGGGGCTCACCCCGGGTGATGTGCAGGACCGAATAGCAAAATGACCCCTTACCAAAATTGCGGTCCTACTGTCACAATTCGTCGGTGCACAGCTCGAAGCCCCCGCTCGGCCGTTCCTCCGGCCGGACCCTCGGTCTCACCCTCGCCCTCGTCTCCGCGGTCGCCTTCGGCGGCTCCGGCACCGCGGCCAAGCCACTGATCGAGGCCGGGCTGTCGCCCCTGCACGTGGTCTGGCTACGGGTGACCGGCGCCGCCGTCGTCCTGCTGCCGCTGGCCTACCGCCACCGCGAGGCCGTGCTGCGGCGGCCCGGCCTGCTGATCGGCTTCGGCCTGCTGGCCGTCGCGGGCGTGCAGGCCTGCTACTTCGCGGCCATCTCGCGGATCCCGGTCGGCGTCGCGCTCCTGATCGAGTACCTCGGCCCGCCGCTGCTCATCGGCTACGTCCGGTTCGTCCAGCGCCGGCCGATCAGCCGGGGCGCGGCGATCGGCGCCGGCGTCGCGGTCGCCGGACTCGCCTGCGTGGTCGAGGTGTGGAACGGGCTGAGCTTCGACCTGCTCGGCGTGCTGTTCGCCCTGGGCGCCGCCTGCTGCCAGGTCGGCTACTTCGTGCTCGCCGACGCCGGGAGCCGGGGCGACCGCCCCGTCGACCCGATCGCCGTCAGCGCGTACGGCCTGCTGATCGGCTCGGTCGTGCTCACCGCCTTCACCCGCCCCTGGCAGGCGGACTGGGGCAAGCTCGGCGGGGACGTGGTGATGAACGGGCACACCCTGCCCGCGCTGCTCCCGGCCGCCTGGATGGTCCTGGTCGCGACCGTGCTCGCCTATCTGACCGGCGTCGTCGCCGTCCGCCACCTGTCGCCGCCGGTCGCCGGTGTGGTGGCCAATCTGGAGGCGGTCGTGGCGACCGTGCTGGCCTGGGTCCTGCTCGGCGAGCACCTCGGCCTGCCGCAGGTGACCGGCGGTCTGCTGGTGCTGGCCGGCGCCTTCGCCGCCCAGGCGAGCAAGCCCGCCGCCGTGGAGGCGTCCGGGAAGAGCGGGGAGAGCGGGGAGAGCGGGGAGGCCGGGCTGGACGCGGGCCTGGCAGCGGTTCCGGCGGGCGCGACCGCGCTCGGCGAACGGCTCGCACGGGCCGCCGGGGCCGGTGACGCCCAGGAGAAGGAACGCGGCCGGGAGCGGTAGCCCGCCGGCCGCCGACGCGGCGCCGCGACCGGTCGGACGCGACCGGTCGGATCAGCGGCCGACCCAGCCGAACCAGTCGAGGTGGCCGAGCGGCCACACCACGGCCGACACCGGACCGACCACGTTGTCCACCGGCACGGCGCCCCCGCCCGGGCCCCGCTGGTGGTACCGGGAGTCGGCGGAGTCACTACGGTGGTCGCCCTCGACCCAGACGTGGCCCTGCGGCACCGTCACCGGGCCGAAGTCCAGACCGGCGCAGGAGTCGTCCCCGGGGTGGAGGTAGGGCTCGTCGACCTTGGCACCGTCGACGGTCAGCGTGCTGCCCGAGCACTGCACGGTCTGCCCGCCCGTCGCGATCACCCGCTTGACCAGGTAGTTGTCGTCCTTCGGCGGCACCAGGCCGACGAAGGAGAGCGCCGAACCCAGCGCGTCGGTCAGCGGATTCCCGTCCGTCGCCTGCGGCGGCAGCCAGCCCCCCGGGTCCTTGAACACCACCGGCTGGCCCGGCTCGGGCTTCCAGCCGGTCAGCGGGGCGAACTTGTTGACACCGACCCGGTCGCCGATCCGCAGGGTGTTCTCCATCGAACCGGAGGGGATGGTGAACACCTGGAACAGACAGGTCTTGATCAGCAGCGCGACCACCAGGCCCACCGCCGCCATGGCCGGGATCTCGATCCACCACGGCCGCGGCCGGCGCCCCGGCCGCCCCTTTTCGGCGACCTGCTCCGGCGCCCCTCGGCGGCCCGCCGCGCCCGCCGGGCCTCGGCCCGGCCCCCGACCGGGGCACCGGGGGCGGCGGTCCCGGCCCCGGCATCGCCGCCGTGCGTATCCGGCAGGTTCACCGCCATCGTCGCTGCTCCACTCTCCGGCTGCGGGGGAACCAGCACGCTACGCCAATCGGGGATCCAGGCGAAATCGGGCGTTTACCCGTGCCCGACATCCCCCGGGCGTCCCCCGGGCCCGCGGCGACGGCGGCTCCGGCCCCCGACGCGGGCCGCGCGGGCCGTCAGACCGCGTCGTTCCCGCCGGTCACGGCGTCGCTCGCGATGGCCTCGTGGTGCCGGATGACCTCGGCGATGATGAAGGTCAGGAACTTCTCCGCGAACACCGGGTCCAGGTGCGCGCCGGCCGCCAGCTCGCGCAGGCGCTTGATCTGGGCGCGCTCACGGGCCGGATCGGCCGGGGGGAGCTTGTGCTCGGCCTTGAGCCGGCCGACCCGCTGGGTCGCCTTGAAGCGCTCGGCCAGCATGTGGACCACCGCGGCGTCGATGTTGTCGATGCTCTCGCGCAGGCTGGTCAGCTCGGCCCGCACGGCGTCGGCGACCCCCTCGGGCAGTCCGGCGTCGGGGGTCGTGGGGTGGTCCGTCATCGGGAAGGCTCCGCGGCTCTCTCGCGTCTTGCGCCCGACCGTCCGGCGGCCGGGCCCGGGCGCGCGCAAATCTAACAGGACGCCCGACGCGGGCCCGCACCATTTGGCCGATCGGTCCACGATATGGACGGCACACGGACCGACCGCCGGACGGTGCTCCGAGCTGCCCCGGCCCGCCCTCCGGGAGCCGCCTTCACCCGGACGGCCGAGGGATTTTCGGACTCGGCAGACCGATGCGCTACTTGTGGCTGGCCCCGGAGCTGCACGTAGGCTGGGGCGCGGCAGGACCGGACGTGACGAACCAGCAGTTCCTGATTCGATGGAGGTACCGATCGTGGCAACCACTCGCACCGCCCGCACCGCTTGGGAAGGCAACCTGGTCGACGGCAAGGGCCAGGTGGCGTTCGCGTCGTCCGGCATCGGCGAGTTCCCGGTGTCCTGGCCGGCCCGCGCCGAGGCGCCCAACGGGCTGACCAGCCCGGAGGAGCTCATCGCCGCCGCGCACTCCGCCTGCTTCTCGATGGCCCTCTCGCACGGTCTGACCGGCGCGGGCACCCCGCCCACCAAGCTCGACACCCAGGCCGACGTGACCTTCCAGCCGGGCACCGGCATCACCGGCATCCACCTCACCGTCACCGGTGAGGTGCCCGGACTGGACGAGGCCGGTTTCGTGGCCGCCGCCGAGGACGCCAAGGCGAACTGCCCGGTGAGCCAGGCCCTGACCGGCACCACCATCACCCTCACGGCCTCGCTGGCCGGCTGACCGTCCGGTCCTCCCGCTCCTCCTGCTCCTCGGCCCCGGTGGGGCGCGTGTTCGGCGCTCCGCCGGGGCCCGAGGGCGCACTCCTGGAGCACGCGCCCTCGGTGCACATCATGTGATGTGTACCGGGGGCGTCCGCATGTATCGCCGTACTTGCCCCCAAAGCCGACGAATCACCCTGGCGGCGGTCACCGCGCGTTGCCGTCGCGTCCTATGATCGGCCGCAGCACCCTGTTCCTCACGGTTCCTCAGGCGGGCTTCGGCCCGGCCCGCTCCGTCCCGAGCGTTCCGCCACGCCGCCCGCCCGCAGGAGCCCCGGCAGGGTGCGGAGCCGGCCGCCGCAGTCGGGTGACCGGCCGGACCAGCGTCAAGCGTCAGCAGCGGACGGGAGCATGCCGTGCCGGGCCAGAACGAGGGGGCCGACGCTCACCACCCCGGCGTACGGCGCGAGGAGCCACGGGCGCACCACCACCTCCCGCCACCCGCCCCCCACCCCGTCGGAAGCACGAACGGCACCGGCCCCGGGGCCACCGTCGGCACCACCCAGGCCGTCCTGGACGGCGTGTCCGGCGGCGCCCTGCTCTGCCCGACCTGCTCGCGGCCGCTCTCCGACGAGGCCCACCGGGCGGCGGACGACAGCCCCGGCACCGGGACCCACGCGCCGGAACCGGCCGCCACCGAGGGCGGCGACCGGCTGCTGGCCGCCCTGCGGGTGAGCGAGGCCCGGCTGCGGGCCGCCTTCTGGGACGCCGGCATCGGCATGGCCCTGATCGACCCCGAGGACCGGATCATCGAGGTCAACCCCGCCTTCGCCACGCTCACCGGCCGCACCGTCGGCGAACTGGTGCAGACCCACATCTACGAGATCGTCGACCCCGAGGGCATGCCGCACCGGCTCTTCCCGGCCCTCGTCAACGGCGAGCGCGACCGGCTCCGGGTCGAGAAGCAGCTCAAGCACCGCGAGGGGCGGACGGTCTGGAGCAAGGTGACCGTCTCGCTGATCCGGGACGCCGCGGGCGGGCCGCTCTACACGCTCGCCCTGGTCGAGGACATCACCGAGCAGCGCCGGCTCGGCGACCGGCTGGAGTACCAGGCCCTGCACGACCCGCTGACCCGCCTGCCCAACCGGACGTACTTCTTCGAACGCCTCGACGCCGCCTGCCTCACCGCCGACCGGTCGACGGCGCCCCTGCCCGCACCCCCGGGCCCGGCCGCCGGGGACGGCACCGGGGACGGGACGGACGGCCCCCGGGTCGGCGTCTGCTACCTGGACCTCGACGGGTTCGCCGCGATCAACGAGACACTCGGGCACCACATCGGCGACCAGCTGCTGATCGCCGTGGCCACCCGGCTCCGGCGCGGCTTCACCGCGCACGGCACCCAGCTGGTGGCGCGGATGGGCGGTGACGAGTTCGCCGTCCTGGTGACCGACAGCCGGGGCAGCGAGCAGCTGACCGATCTGGCCGCCCGGATCCTCGAAGCCCTGGAACGCCCCTTCGACGTGGCCGGCCACCGCCTGGTGGTCACCGCCAGCGTCGGCGTCGTCGAGCGCTCCGTGCAGGAGACCACCCCCACCGACCTGGTCAAGGACGCCGACGCCACCCTGTACTGGTCCAAGGCCGACGGCCGGGCCCGGTGGACCCTCTACGACCCCGACCGGGGCGCCCACCAGCTGACCCGCCAGCTGCTCGCGACCGCGCTGCGGCCGGCGCTGGAGCGCGGCGAGTTCACCATCGAGTACCAGCCGCTGGTCGGCCTCGCCGACGGCGCCGTGCACGGCGCCGAGGCCCTGGTCAGATGGCGCCACCCCCGCTACGGGACGCTCTCGCCGGACCGCTTCATCCCGCTCGCCGAGGAGTCCGGGGCGATCGTGCCGCTCGGCAAGTGGGTACTGGAGGAGTCCTGCCGTCAGGCACGGCGCTGGCTCACCGAGTTCCCCGAGACCGAGACCTTCGTCAGCGTCAATCTCGCCGCCCGCCAGATCTGGGACTCCGACGTGGTCGCCGATGTCGCCCAGGCCCTCGAACGCACCGGGCTGCCGGCCCGGCTGCTGCAGCTGGAGATCACCGAGAGCGCGCTGCTCGGCCCCGGCGGGCGCCCGCTCCAGGCACTGCAGGCGCTCGCCGACATGGGCGTCCGGATCGCGATCGACGACTTCGGGACGGGCTACTCGAACCTCGCCTACCTCTCCCGGCTCCCGGTGCACGTACTGAAGCTGGACGGCACCTTCATCGAGGGCTTCCGCGACCCCTCCCCGACCGGCTCCCGGGCGGAGCTCCCCGAGTTCGGCGCGCGGCGGAGCGACGCGGACGAGCAGATCGTGGGCGCGATGGTGCAGCTCGCCCACACCCTCGGCCTGACCGTGACCGCCGAGGGCATCGAGAGCGCCGCCCAGGCCGAACGGCTGCGGCTCACCGGCTGCGACACGGCCCAGGGCTGGTACTTCGCCCGCCCCGGCGAGGCGGAACTGGTCGCGGCGATACTCCGCGACAACCGGGACAACCGGGACAACCGCGGCAATCGCGAGGGCCGGGAGGGCCTGGAGAGCCGCGACGGCCGGGGCGGGCGCGAGGACCGGGGCTGACGCCGGTCAGCCGGCCGAGGCCCGGACCCCGGTCAGGCCGTACGCCTCGGCGATCAGCCCGTAGGAACGCAGCCGCGCCTCGTGGCCGTGGATGTGCGAGGTCACCATCAGCTCCTCCACCCCGGTCCGCTTGCGCAGCGCCTCCAGCCCGTCGGCCACCTCGCCCGGCGAGCCCAGCACGACATTGCCCAGCCACTCGTCGATGAAGTCCGCCTCCGCCGGGCTGTACGGGTAGGACTCGGCCTCCTCGGGCGTGGGGATGGGGCCCGGGTTGCCGCGGCGCAGCCGGAGCATGCCGAGGGCCGCGGAGCGGGCCAGGCGGCGGGCGGCGTCCCGGTCGTCGGCCGCGACCGCGCCCACCCCGATCAGCGCGTACGGCTCGTCGAGGACGGCGGAGGGGCGGAACTCCGAGCGGTAGAGGTCGAGGGCCGGGAGGGTGTTGACGCTGCTGAAGTGGTGCGCGAAGGCGAACGGCAGCCCGAGGCGGCCGGCCAGCTGGGCGCTGAAGCCGGAGGAGCCGAGCAGCCAGATCGGCGGCCGCCCCTCGCCCTTCGGGACGGCGGTCAGCCGGGCGTAGGCGTGCTCGGCCGGGAAGCTGCCGTCGAGGAAGTGGGTCAGCTCCGCGAGCTGGCGGGGGAAGTCGTCGGCGCCCTCGCCGAGGCCCCGGCGCAGCGCCCGGGCGGTGGCGGCGTCGGTGCCGGGGGCCCGTCCGAGGCCGAGGTCGATCCGGCCCGGATGGAGGGCTTCGAGCAGGCCGAACTGCTCGGCGATCGCCAGCGGGGCGTGGTTGGGCAGCATCACGCCGCCCGAGCCGAGCCGCAGGGTGGTGGTGTGGGCGCCGAGGTGGGCCAGCAGGACGGCCGGGGTGGAGCTGGCGACACCGGGCATGCCGTGGTGCTCGGCCACCCAGAAGCGGTGGTAGCCCCATTCCTCGGCGCTGCGGGCGAGGGTGGTGGTCGCGGAGAGTGCCTGCGCGGGTGTGTGGCCGACCCCGACGGTGGCCAGGTCGAGAATCGACAGCGGGGCGGGCGCCGTTCCCCGGGCCGTGCCCCGGATCGCGTCCGCGGCGGGTGCCGCGCTCCTGCCGTCCCGCTGCTGCGCCCGCCTGTCCTCGGTCGTCATACCGTCCGTCCTCCTGGCCGTGGTCGTTCCGTCCGCCGGTGCGGTGCACCGGTGCCGGCCACCGGGTCGGCCGGTGCCGCCGCCGGTGCCGACAGTGGTCAACCCCGGCCGCGGTCCCCCTTGTTCCCCGGCCCCGGGCCCGGCCGCGCCCCGGCCGACCCGTTCGCGAACGCCCGTCCCGTCCGTCGCCGGAGGTCCCCGGGGACCCGGCTCCCGGTTGACGCAGAGCCAGCGGACGAACACCCGTGGCGACTTCACGCCAGCGCGGGAAGTCGCCAGCCGGAGGGCTCGCGGGCGGTGTCCGGCGTCCGGCAGGCTTGGTTCCCGGCGGATCACCCAACCGGATCCGCACTCACCAGCAAGATCGTCGGGCTGGACCAGCGCCGACCGATCCCCGCGAGCCCCCGGAGCGGCACCCCGCCCCGGGGGCTCGTGCCATTCCGGGCCCGCCCCGTCCCGGCCCCGCGCAGTCCCGGCCCGCACAGTCCCGGGCCGGTGAGGCCCGACGCCTGTGAGCCGGCGCACAGCCGGGGTGCTTCATGGCATGAAAAGTCGAGGCGCTAGCGTTGTCCCTTGCAACCACTGCTCCTCCGGGCAGCCTGGAGGGAGGAAGCACATGGACATCGCAACACTGGCCGGATCCTCGTGGATCTGCGCCCTGGCACTCTGCGCCGTCCTCGGCGACGCCTTCCTCCCCTTCATCCCGAGCGGGACGATCGTCATACTCGCCGTGCTCAAGACGGCGCAGATAGACGGCGCGCCCGTACTGCTCGGGCTGGGTGTGGCCACCGCCTCCTTCCTCGGCGATCTGCTGCTGCTCCAGCTGGCCCGTCGCGGCGCGCCCATGGTCAACCGGCGACTCGAACACCGCCCGAAACTCGCGGCGAGCGTGGCGCGGGTGCAGCAGGCGCTGGACGAACGCACCACGCGGGCGGCGGCCGTCATGGTCGTGGTCGCCCGCTTCGTCCCGGCCGGGCGGACCGTCCTCGATCTGGCCATCGGCCACTCCCCCGCGCACCCCCACCGCTTCCTGCGATGGTCGGCGCTGGCCGCGATGATCTGGGCGGCCTACATCGTGACCCTGGGCTGGCTCAACAGCCACTGGTTCGACACCGCCTGGCTGAGCCTCGCGGTCTCCTGCACCGCGGCCACCGCGGTGAGCACCGCCATCGCGCGGATCGTGCGCCGCAACCGCCGGCTCTCGCTCGGCTGACGCCTCGACGGCACGCCCCGAATCGGGCGAAGCGTCACAGGACGGCAACAGAAGACATTTCTTCGCATCCCGTACAGGCGTGCCGAGCGTGTTCATGGTCGGCGGCCCCCGGTTCCTTGGTGACCCGTGCGTCCGCATGCAATCCTAACGACGGATAATCACTCAATTGTCCGAATTGACTGATGCGGGCAGGGCCACGGCCGTACCCGGTCCGGACGACCCCAGGGGAGACGATGGGCAGCATCTCGCGCAGGACCGTGCTCACAGCCACCGCCGCGACCGCGGCCCTCGGAGCGGTGACCGCCTGCTCCGGGGGCGGCTCGGGACCGGCCGCCGCCTCCGGCTCCAGCTCGGGTCCCGCCCCCGCCCCCACCACCGGCGGGCCGAGCACCGCAACCGGCGGCACCCCGAGCGGCACCCCGACCAAGGGCAAGCCGATCGGCGACGGATCGACCTCCGACACCGGCCCCCAGCCGAACCAGCCCAAGCCGGAGAAGCTCAAGCCCGGCGAGCGCCCGCCGCAGTTCGTGGTGTTCTCCTGGGACGGCGCCGGAGCGACCGAGGACGGTCAGTTCCCCCGGTTCCTCAAGCTCGCCGAGGAACACAAGGCCTCGATGACCTTCTTCCTCTCCGGTATATACGCCCTGCCCAAGGGCAGGTCCGAGCTGTACCACCCGCCGAAGCACTCGGTCGGCGCGTCCGACATCCCCTACCTGTCGGACGGCGCGGTCAAGAACACCATCAAGCTCGTCAGCCAGGCCTGGCTGGCCGGCCACGAGATAGGCACCCACTTCAACGGCCACTTCTGCTCGACCCGGCCGGACGGCAACGGCGTCAACAAGTGGACCCCCGAGGACTGGCAGAGCGAGATAGACCAGGCCGTCGGCTTCGTCACCCAGTGGCGGACCAACACCGGCTTCACCGACGTCGACCCGCTCCCCTTCGACTACAAGAAGGAGCTGATCGGCGGCCGCACCCCCTGCCTGGAGGGGCAGAAGGCCCTGCTGCCGACGGCCGCCGCCCTCGGCTGGAAGTACGACGCCAGCTCCTCGGGCGGCCAGCAGATCTGGCCCCAGAAGGTGCAGGACGGGAAGGTCTGGGACCTCCCGCTGCAGAGCATCCCGTTCCCCGGGCACACCTTCCAGGTGCTCTCCATGGACTACAACATCCTGGCCAACCAGTCGAAGGTCACCAACGGGGACCCGGCCAAGTTCAACGACTGGCGCACCCAGGCCAGGGACTCCTACCTGGCCGGCTTCGACCGCGCCTACAACGGCAACCGCGCGCCGCTCTTCATCGGCAACCACTTCGAGCAGTGGAACGGCGGCATCTACATGGACGCCGTCGAGGAGACCCTCAAGACGATCGCGGGCAAGCCCGAGGTCCGGCTGGTCTCGTTCAAGCAGCTCGTCGAGTGGCTGGAGGTGCAGGACCAGTCCACCCTCCGCAAGCTGCGCACCCTCAACGTGGGGCAGGCGCCGGCCGGCGGCTGGGAGTCCTTCCTCGGCACGGCCGGCTAGGGGCTACCGGCGGGGGCGGCCGTCGCCAGGCCCAGCGCGTACGGGAGCCAGAACTCCCCCGCCCGGGGCTCGCCCCGGCCGCACTCGCCGTCCGACTCGCCCGGGTTCTTGATCCAGAGGAAGGCGTCGGCCCCGGGCTGCCCGGTCTCCGTCGTGGGCGGCGCGCCGAGCGCGCGGCCGGGCGGGTTGCACCACGCCTCCGCGCTCAGCGGGCCGTTGCCGTTGCGGCTGGTGTCGACGACGAAGTGCTTGCCGTCCAGCAGGGCGGACAGCTGGGCGCCGTACGCGGTTGTGCGGTCGGTGGCGTAGAAGTTGGAGACGTTCAGCGCGAAGCCGTCGGCCGCCGCGACCCCGGACTTGCGCAGGGCCTCGGCCAGTGCGGCCCGGTCCTGCACCCAGCCGGGGTTGCCCGCGTCCAGGTAGACCCGCACCTGCGGACGCTTCTTCAACTCCTGCACGGCGAAGGCCAGCAGGCCGTAGCGCTCGGCGGCGGCATCGCCCTTGACCCCGCAGGCGTCCAGCGTGTGCGCGACCGCGTCGGGCTCCAGCACCACCCAGGCCCGGCGGTCACCGAGCGCCTCCGCGAGCCCGGTGACCCAGGCCCGGTACGCGGCCGCGTCGGTGGCGCCGCCGGCCGAGTAGAGGCCGCAGTCCCGGTGCGGGATGTTGTACGCGACGAAGACCGGCGTCCGGTCGGCCTCGGCGGCGCGCCGGCTCACCTGCTCGGCGGTGCCCCGGGCGGCCTGGTCGGTCAGCCACTGCGAGGAGGGCCGGGCGGCGATCCGCAGCAGGGTGTCCGCCTCCGCCGTCCGGCCCTGGCCGCGCAGGGCGGTCACCTGCTGGGCGGCGGCGGTCCGGTCGGAGACGTAGAAGGTCTGGCCGGGGAGCTGCGGCAGGGCACCGGGCACCGGCAGCCCGGGCGCGGGGGCCGCGGGTGTGGTGACCGCAGGTGCGACCGCCGAGGGTGCAGTGGCCGCGGGTGTGGTGGCCGGTACGACCGCTCCCGTCGGACTCCCCCCGGCGCAGCCCGCGAGCCCCGCCACGAGCCCCAGCAACGCCGCCCCCACGGCCGGCCGGAACCCAGCCCCTCGCCCAACTCGGCGCACGTACCGCCCCTCCCAGATCCGGCCCGGCGACCCGGCCCGGCCCCAGCTTCGCACACCGGGCACCGCCCGCCGTCCACCGGAAGGTGAACGGCGGGCGGCCCGCACCGAGGAGACGAACCGTCAGGGACGGGCCTGGCCGGAACGGCTCGACCCGGGGCGACCGGGCTCGGCTCAGCCCTGCTTGAGGTCCGGGATCCGCCAGTCGATCGGGTCGACCCCGAAGCCCTCCAGCGCGGTGTTGATCTGCGAGAACGGGCGGCTGCCGAAGAACAGCTTGGCGGACAGCGGCGACGGGTGCGCGCCCTGGACCACCACGTGCTTCTCGGTGTCGATCAGCGGGAGCTTCTTCTTCGCGTAGTTGCCCCAGAGCACGAAGACCACCGGCTCCTCGCGGGCGCTCACCGCCTTGATCACCGCGTCGGTGAACTTCTCCCAGCCCTTGGCCTTGTGCGAATTGGCCTCGTGCGCACGGACCGTGAGCACCGCGTTGAGCAGCAGCACGCCCTGCTCGGCCCAGTGCATCAGGTAGCCGTTGTCCGGCGCCGGAATGCCGAGGTCGGCGTCCAGCTCCTTGAAGATGTTGCGCAGCGAGGGCGGCGTCCTGGTGCCGGGCAGCACCGAGAAGCTCATACCGTGGGCCTGGCCGTCGTCGTGGTACGGGTCCTGGCCGAGCACGAGCACCCGGACCTTCTCGTACGGCGTGGCCTCCAGCGCGGAGAACTCCTGCCCGCTCGGCGGGAAGACCTGGTGCTCCGCGCGCTGGGCCGCCACGAAGGCCGCCAGCTCGGCGAAGTACGGCTTCTCCGTCTCGGTGCCCAGCACCTCCCGCCAGGACTCCGGCAGCTCCAGACCGGCTCCCGATTCCGCCCCGCCCACGTTCGCCTCGACCGTGTCCGTCACGACGACATCTACCTCCCACCGGACGGCCGCTCACCGCGGCACCGCCCCGACCTGCGGGCATATCGCGCCCCTCGCGCCGTACGCCCTCTTTCACCCCGAACGCTACACAGGCCCACCGACAACCGGGTCCCCGACCGCTTCGCCGGAGGGCTCGCCGGCCGGTTCCGCACCCGGCTCCCGGGCCGGTTCCGCGACCACCGCCACCGCCGCCGCGTTCACGCGCCGGTGCTCGACCACGTTCAGCACCACCAGGACCACCGCGAGCGTCACCAGCGCGGCGAGCGCCGGCCACCGCACCATCGCGGGCGCGAGCGCCAGTACCACCGCCGCCGCCACGATCCGGGTGGTGGCGACCGATCGGAACATCATCCAGCGCGTGTAGCCGAAGGTCAGCAGATACAGTCCGCACCCGCCGTACAGCAGCCCCACCGAGGCCGCGCCCAGCGCCCGGCGGGGATCGGCCACCGTCTCGCCGAAGCCCACCGCCACCGCGATCACCGCGGCCGCCAGCGCCAGGTGCCCGTACTGGAAGACCCGGCGGACCATGTCCCGGCGCGAGTCGGCGACGGTGACGGCGTGCCGCATGGCATCGGCGGCGAAGACGAAGTACTGCCACCAGAGCCCGGCCGAGATGGTGAACGCGGCCGTCACCGCGACGAGTTCGGCCGCGTCGAGGCGGACCGCGGCCGCGCTCGCGCCGATCCCGACGATCGACTCGCCGAGCGCCACCAGCAGGAACAGGGCGAACCGCTCCGGCATGTGCGACGGGTGGTAGGCGACGGCGGCCAGCTTGCGGCGGAACACCACCGGCCCGGACAGGTCGCAGAGCGCCGCCAGCGCCCAGAGGCAGACCTTCGGCCCCTCCGGCAGCAGCCCGCCCGCCACCAGCAGCGGCCCGCTGACCAGCACACCCACCCCGTACGGCCCGCGCCAGACCCCCGGGATGCGCACCAGCAGGAGCAGCAGCACCACCCGGGCCGCCCAGTACCCGGCGCCGAGCAGCACGCCCCGGTTCCCGTACGCGCCGGGCACGGCCAGCGCCATGACCAGGCCGGTGAACCCGACGGCCAGGATGCCCAGCCGGTCGCGCGCGGTGTCCACGTCGCGGATGTTGGCCTGCACGGTGGTGCCGACCCAGCACCAGTAGACCGGGACGAACACCACCAGCGCCTGCACGATCCCGAGCGGGTCGTGGCGGTGGTGCAGCAGGCCGGAGACCTGGGTGATCGCGAAGACGAAGATCAGATCGAAGTACAGCTCCGCCCAGGTGACCCGCTTCTCCGGCGCCTCCCCGCCCGGCCGTTCGTCCGGCCGTTTCGCTTCCGGCCGCTTCCCCTCCGGCGGTCTCCGCTCCGACCGTTCCCCCGTCCGGACCGCCGATTCCTCGGCCCCCACCGGAAGCTCCCCCGTTGTGCTCATCCGCCCCTCCTCGGCGCACACAGCGAACGGGCCCGCCCGGGACATCGGCCGGGGCGGGGCCCGCAACAGCAGTGCCGAGGCTAGACCAGCCCGCCCCGGCCCACCGCCCCGGCACCGCCCCTGTCCACCGGTCGGCAGCCCCTACGAGCGGCGGCCCGGGACGACTAGGCTGATCGTCGTTGGGGCAGCCATTGGCGCCCGGCCGGCCGCTGGTGTCCGGTCCGGTGCGATTTTCGAACCATCGCAAGACCTAGGAGACACCAGACCTAGGAGACACCACCGTGGCAGACCGCAAGCCCATCGACACCTGGCTGACCGACATGGACGGGGTCCTCATCCACGAGGGCGTGCCGATCCCCGGCGCCGATGCCTTCATCAAGCGGCTGCGTGAGTCCGGCAAGCCGTTCCTGGTGCTCACCAACAACTCCATCTACACCCAGCGCGACCTGCACGCCCGGCTCTCCCGGATGGGCCTGGACGTCCCCGCCGAGCACATCTGGACCTCCGCGCTGGCCACCGCGAAGTTCCTCTCCGACCAGCGCCCGAACGGCACCGCGTACGTGATCGGCGAGGCCGGACTGACCACCGCGATGCACGACGTCGGCTACGTGCTCACCGACACCGACCCCGACTTCGTCGTCCTCGGCGAGACCCGGACGTACTCGTTCGAGGCCATGACCAAGGCCGTCCGCCTGATCAACGACGGCGCCCGGTTCATCGCCACCAACCCGGACGAGACCGGCCCGTCGGCCGAGGGCGCGCTCCCCGCCACCGGCTCGGTCGCCGCCCTCATCACCAAGGCCACCGGCGTGGAGCCCTACTTCGTCGGGAAGCCCAACCCCCTGATGATGCGCGCCGGTCTGAACGCCATCGGCGCCCACTCCGAGCGGAGCGCGATGATCGGCGACCGGATGGACACCGACATCGTCTCGGGCATGGAGGCCGGTATGTCGACCTTCCTGGTCCTCACGGGCCTCACCCTGGCCAGCGAGGTGGAGCGCTTCCCGTACCGGCCGACCCAGGTGGTCGACTCGATCGCGGACCTGGTCGACCTGATCTGAGACACGGTCACCGCCCCCGGTCCCACGGCACCTCGAAGGCCCTCCCGCTTCCGCGCGGGAGGGCCTTCGCCGTGGCGGCCGCCGCCCGGAGCGGTCCGGCCGCCCCTCAAGGACTCCTTAAGCCGCCCCTAACCGCACCGATGACCCCTCAGCGGCGCGGCCGGGCGCGGTTAGCGTGAGCGCCACGCCGGGTCCCCCGCACCGGCCCCGGCGGCCACCACCGTCGGTCTCCACCCGGGTCTGCCGCCGCCGCGCCCCCCACCGCGGCGGCGGCACCACCTGACCGACCGGCACTGCCGGCACCGGTCCGGAAGCCCCCGGGTCCGGCGCCGGGTCCGAAAGCCCCGGGTCCGACGCCGAAACCGGGGCCAACCGGGCACACCGTGGTTGAGTAGGGCGCATGACCACCTCCGCGCGCCCCGCCGCCCCCGGAGCTCCCGGCTCCCGCCCGCCCTTCCGCGTCGGTCTGATCGGCTACGGCCTGGCCGGCTCCGCCTTCCACGCGCCCCTGATCGCCACCACCCCCGGACTCCGGCTCGCCGCGGTGGTCACCGCCAACCCCGACCGCCGGGCCCAGCTGCGGCAGGAGCACCCCGACGCCCGCGCCGTCGACACCCCCGAGCAGCTGCTCGCCGACCCCGACGCGCTCGACCTGGTCGTCATCGCCTCCCCCAACCGCACCCACGCCCCGCTCGCCCGCGCCGCCCTGCGGGCCGGGCTGGCCACCGTGGTCGACAAGCCGCTCGCCGCCACCGCCGCCGAGGCGCGCGAACTCTGCGCGCTCGCCGGATCGAGCGGCACCCTGCTCACCGTCTTCCAGAACCGCCGCTGGGACGGCGACTTCCTCACCGCCGCCCGCCTGGTCCGCGAGGGCGCGCTCGGCCGGGTGCACCGCTTCGAGTCCCGCTTCGAGCGGTTCCGGCCCAAGCCCAAGCCCGGCTGGCGCGAGCTCGCCGACCCGGCCGAGGTCGGCGGCACCCTCTACGACCTCGGCAGCCATCTCGTCGACCAGGCGCTCACCCTCTTCGGGCCGGTCGACACGGTGTACGCGGAGATCGACGTGCGGCGCGACGGCGCGGTGGTCGACGACGACGCCTTCCTCGCCCTCACCCACGCCAACGGCACCCGCTCCCACCTGTGGACCAGCGCGATCGCCCCGCTCGTCGGCCCCCGGCTGCGGGTCCTCGGCGACGCCGCCGGATACGTCAAGCCCGGCATGGACCCCCAGGAGGCGGCCCTGCGGACCGGCCTGCGCCCGGACGGCACCATGCCCTGGGGCGCCGACGACCCCGCCCAGTACGGCACCCTCGGCAGCGACGGGTCCACCACCCCGCTGCCCACCGACCCCGGCGACTACCCCGCGTTCTACGCGGGCGTCGCCGCCGCCCTGGCCACCCCCGGCACCCCGCCCCCGGTCGACCCGCGCGACGCCGTCGCCACCCTGACCGTCCTGGAGGCCGCCCGCGCCTCGGCCGCCACCGGCACCGCCGTCCGGCTCGAGGACGCTTCCGCCTGACCCCGCCCGAGCCCGCCTGACCCCGCCCCGTCGGCCGCCCGCGCCCCGTTGTGGGCGCGGGCGGCGGGCAGGGGCGGCGGGTGGCGGCGCGGGGGTGCTCAGATTCCGATGACCTCGACCGCCGAGCCCAGCCCCTTGAAGTCCGAGATGTTGCGCGTGTACAGCGGCAGCCCGTGCGCGGAAGCGATCGCGGCGATCATCAGATCGATCCGCCGCGGCCGCGGCTGCCGGCCGGCCGCGATCGTCAGCGTCACCAGGGTCCCGTAGCGGGCCGCGGCGGCCCCGTCGAAGGGCAGCGGGTCGAAGTCCGCCATCGCCGCGCCCAGCACCTCCAGCCGGGCCGCCCGGCTGACCGGGTCACGGGCCATCGACACGCCCTGCTGCAGCTCCGCGAAAGTGATCGCGGTCAGCTCCGGCACCGCCGGCAGATCGGCCGGGCTCAGCAGCGCCAGGTCGATGTAGACGCATGTGTCCAGCACCCCGGCGGGCCGCCGCCGGGCCGCCCGCCGCCGCTCAGCCACGCGGCCGCTCGAACGGGTCGCCGTCCTCGTCCCCGACCAGCTCCTCCGGCCCGAAGTACTCCTCGGACTCCTTGCGCATCTGCTGGTAGTCCACCCGCGGCAGCTTCACGTGCCGCGCCACCAGTTCCTCGGCCGTGAGCCGCCGGCGCCCCGCCACCGGCCGCAGCTCCGCGACCTCGACCCCGTTCCTGGTGATGTGGAAGATCTCCCCCGCCTCCACCGCGTCCATCACCGCGGCGGAGTTGTTCCGGAACTCCCGCTGGGTAATCGTCTTCATGCTTTCCAAGGTAGCCCCGTGTAGCACCCGCGGCTACGCCTCGCGCACCGATCCGCCGGAAATCCACCACCCCCGGACCCGGCGCCGCGTTACCGTACGACATCGACCGATCACGCTGGGGGGCTCCGACCGTGGCCGACACGACCACCGAAGCACAGCAGAATCCGTGGCTCCACGGCCAGGACGGCCCACCGCCCGGCATCCCGCGCCCCGCCGCCGGACCTGGCCCCTGGGCGAACGGCCCCTCGGCCGGCGCACCCGTCCACGTCGAACCGGCCGCACTCCGGCTCGCCGCCACCGCCTCCCGGCGCCTCCAGGGCGAACTGCGGCAGGCCGTCGGCCACGCCGAACCGGACACCGGCGCCACCGCCACCGCCCTGACCGCCGACGGCTTCGCCACCGGCGCCGCGCTCACCCAGGTCCTCGGCTGGTGGAAGACCCGCTGGACCAGCCTCGACCAGCGCCTCGGCCTCGCCGCCGACCGGCTGGAGGCCACCGCCACCGCCTACCGGTCGGCCGACACCGCCGCCGCCTCCGCGCTCCGGGCCCCCTGAGCCGTGGTGACCTTCGACCGGCTCCGGCACGCCGCCCTCGGCCCGCTCGACCGGACCGGGGACACCTGGAACGGCCTCGCCGGACACGCCGAACAGATCGCCGGCCAGGTCCGCTCCGGCGTCCTCCGGCCCCTCACCGGCGCCGCACCGAGCCCCCTCGCCGCCGCCGCCGGCGCCCGCGCCTGGAGCGGCCTCGCGGCCGACGAGGCCACCCGGGAGATCGGCCTGCTCGCCGACGAGCTGACCGCCTTCCACTACGAGGCCCTCGCCGTCACCGCCGCCCTCCGCCGTGCCGCGTCCGCGTTCACCCGGGCCCAGCAGGACCTGCAGCGGGCCATCGGCGACGCCGAGGCCCTCGGCGCCACCGTCGGCGGTGACGGCACCGTCACCCTGCCCCCGCTCCCGCCCGAGGACCGCAACGACCCGGACGCGATCGCGTACCGGCGGCGGCAGTGGGAGGAACTCCAGCAGCACGTCGAGGCGATGCGGAAGGCGGTCGCGGCCGCCACCGAGGCCGATGCCACGGCGGCGGCCGCCCTCCGCACCCTCGACCCCGCCGAGGTCGACCCGGCGACGCGACCGGGGGCGGTGGCGGACGCCCGTGGCGACCTCGTCCGGGCCGCGGGGATGCCGACCGACCCGAAGGCCCTGCGGCTCTGGTGGGGCGCGCTGGACCCGAGCGTCCGCGCCGGGCTGCTGGCGGCGGACGGGGAGAGGCTGGTCGCGGCGGGTGTACTGGGCCCGGTCGACTACGAGTGGCACGCGCCGGACGCGGGTGCGGGAGACTTCGCCCAGCGGCCGCCGGGCCCGGGGGACTACGCGATCGGAGTGGCGGCGCAGACGCTGCTCGTGGGCGGTGGAACGTTCGTCGGATACACCGACGCCGCGCGCCACATGGAACACTTCCTGGCCGCGAGCGGAGAACCACTGACCGTGGACGTGGACCGCATGCTCGGTGACGATCAGAAACTCAGCGGTCTGGTGGAGCAGCAGATCACCGCCAACCGGGCAGCGTGGCGGCAGACGGCCCTGGATGCCTTCGCGCAGTCGGGCGGTGCTCCGGTGGCGGTCCCGATCGAGGCCGCCCAACAACGAACCGCGGACACCCGGAACTGGTACCTGGCCATCGGCAGCCACGCATTCGCCACCTCCGGCGTGGTCACCGCCCGGCCCGGACCGGACGGAAAGCCACAGGTCTCGATCCACTACCAGGTCCACATCTGGGACCGCTACAACTGGGACCCCGGCAAGAGCACGCCGATCGCTGGGACCAACATCAAGGACAGCGACATGGCCGCACTCCACCAGACCGGCCTGGCCAGGGAGTACGACCTGATCGGGCGGAGCACCCCGAGGACCGTCGCCCTGCCCGAGTCCTCGGCGGACCTGCCCGGAGTGCCCGACTGGCCGAGCGGCACCCGGGACGGTGCCCGGAGCGATCCGAGCCGGGAGGACCGATGAACCGGCAGCCCGACCGACAGTTCATTCGCCGACGACGGCTGGTGATCGCGCTGCTCACCGGTGCCGTGCTGCTGCCGGTGGCCCTCCTGTACTGGGCGTACGAGACGGACCGGAGAGCGGCCGACGACAGCGGCCGGCCGGGTTCGTGGATGTCGGCGACGGCGGAGCAGGTCGCCGATCTGACACGGGTGCCGGTGCCCACCCTGGCGGTCGACGTGCGGTGGGGGCACCAGAACGGATTCCAGTACGACCTCGGCGTCCAGTCGTTCCGGCTGCCGAGTGAGCAGACCGGCACGTTCAGGGACGGTCTCGCCGTGGCCGAGTGGCGCGCGGGCAAGCCCCTCGACCCGGGTACCGACGACGGTCTCGTCCACATCGGGGCGCCCGATCCTCGCACCGAGTCCTCGATGACCTGTGGCCTTTTCGAATCCCGTCTGCCCGGACACGTGACCTCGACTTCCGTCTGCCTCGCCCCTCGGCCCGACGGGACCAGCCAGATCTGGGTGAGTGCCGTGCGCACCCCCTGAGACGGGGGTCCGGTCGGCCGCCCCGTCTGGCATCATCGTTGGCAGTACTGGTCCGGAGCGCAGAGGAGGCAGGGACGTGGCCGTGGTCGCGATGCTGCTCGGGCTGCTCCGGGTGCTGAGTGGGGAGTGGCTCGTCGAGGGTGGCGGGTCGCTGACGTCGGTGGCGGCTGCGGCCGCCGTGGTGCTGGTGACCGGGGCGGTCGCGGGGGCGCTGGTCGTCGCGCGGCTGCTGGGGGCGCGGGCGCCGGCGAGTGTGCGGGCCGGGGTGCTGCGCAGGCGCGCGGCCCGGACGGCCTTCCTCCCGCAGCGTGATCCGGATGCCCGGGGCCGTCAGCGCCCGAGGGCCCCGGGAGCGGTCCCGGCGGCCGCGTAGCACCGGGGATTCCTTCACCACCGGCCCGTCGCGGCCGTCCTCCGTCGATCACTCGTACCCCGAGACCCCCGGAGGGCTCGCTCCACCATGTCCGTTTTCGCAATCCTCGACCCGGCCGTCGGCCTGGCCCACGATGTCGTCGCCGCGTTCGCGCAGGTCGTCCCGACCGCGCTCGCGATCGTCCTGTTCACCGTCTGCGTCCGGCTGGCACTGCACCCGCTGGCGCGGGCGGCGGCGCGCGGCGAGAAGGCGCGAACCCGGCTGGCGCCGCGGATCGCCGAGTTGAACCGCAAGCACAAGGGCCGCCCGGAGAAGCTCCAGGCGGCGCTCGCCGAGCTGTACCGGGAGGAGAAGGCCTCGCCGTTCGCGGGCTGCCTGCCGATGCTGGTGCAGATCCCGTTCTTCTCGGTGATGTACCGGCTGTTCACCACCCCGAACGACCTGCTCGGCCACACCCTGTTCGGTGCCCCGCTGGGGTTGCACGTGGGCTCGGCACACGGTGCCGGCGAGTGGGCGGTGTTCGCGGTGCTGTACGCGGGGCTGGCGGCGCTGGGGTACGTCAACTTCCGGAAGGCCCGCCGGGCCCAGGCCGAGCAGGCGGCTCAGGCGGCACAGTCGGCGCAGGACGCACCGGCGCAGCCCGGGCTCGCGTTCCTGCCGTACCTGTCCTTCGGCACCGTGCTGTTCGCCGCCCTCGTCCCGCTGGCGGCCGCGGTATATCTGCTGACCACCAGCACCTGGACGGCGGCCGAGCGGGCCTGGCTCCACCGGGACGGGACGCCGGAGCCCGCGGTTCCGGCGCTGGTCTGAGGCCGGATCGGCCGGACCGCCCGGCCTGCTCTAGCCTGTGTGATCGTTTGGGCCGGTCGGTCGGACGATCACGCAGGTGGGCTCAGATGAAGGGAAGGGTGGCGTCATGGCGGTCGCTGCGCCGGCGTTGGCCGAGTTGCGGGAGGTCTGTCAGCCGCGGGCGAAGCTGGCGAGCCGCAACGGGGAGCACTGGGCGGGCCGGCTCTACATGCGCGCCGTGTCGTTGCGGGTCACCCGGCAGTTGGTGCGGACCTCGGTGGCGCCGAACACCCTGACCTGGCTGATGGTGGTATGCGGGGTCGGGGCGGGGGCGGCGCTGCTGGTCCCAGGCCTGGTGGGCGCGGTGCTGGCGGCGGTGCTGTTCCAGGGCTTCCTGCTGTTCGACTGCGTCGACGGCGAGGTGGCCCGCTGGAAGCGGCGGTTCAGCACGGCCGGGGTGTACGTGGACCGGCTCGGCGCGTATCTGGCGGACGCCGCGCTGATGGTCGGCGCGGGTGTCCGGGCGGCCCGGGGCGGGTCGGAGCTGTGGGTGTCGGTGGGCCTGGCGGCGGCGCTCGGTGTGGTGCTGCTGAAGGCGTCGACCGATCTGGTGGACGTGGCGCGGGCGCGCAGCGGGCTGGCTCCGGCGGACGAGGAGTCGACGCAGCCGCGTTCGCAGGGCATCGCGACGGCGCGCCGGCTGGCGTCGGTGTTCAAGATCCACCGGGTGACCAACGGCATCGAGGCCTCGCTGGTACTGCTGGCGGCGGCGGTGGCGGACGTGGCGGTCGGCGGCATCGGCCCGACCCGGGCGGTGGTGGCCGGTATCGCGGTGATCACCTGGGGCATGGTGGTGGCGCACCTGGCCTCGATCCTGTCCTCCTCGCGACTGCGGTAGCCCGCCGCGCGGTCGAGCGCCGCCGTGGCGAACTCGCCACTGGTGACGCCGCGTTGACATGCACCGGGGCCGTCCGCTGTCAAGCCCGGTGATGCCGAGCGGCCACCGCTCGACCCCCGCCGTTCGACCGGGGCACCCGCTCCCCCCGTCGGACGGCCGGGGGCGGCCGAGGCCGGTCCGCAGGATGACGCGGGCCGGCCGGGGCGACTGCCAGCCTGGACCCGGAGGGCCCGAGGTCCGGGCCGGAGGGGTTCATGATGACGTTCGGTCAAAATAGTTATCCGGCAGGCAAGTTGCGTGAGCGCGGCCGACTGGGCAGGAGGCTGGCCGCCGTCGCCCTGGCGGGTGCCGCCGTCGGCACACTCGCCCCGGCCGCGATGGCGGCGCCCGCCCCGGCCGATGCCCGCCGGGGCGGGGTCGACGCGCGGGCGGAGCTGCGGGCGTTCGTCGCGGACGGCTCCTCGACGGCCGCGTTCGCCGAGGTCCGGGAGGACGGCCGGCGGATCTGGCGCGACGCGGTGGGCACGTCCGACCTGGCCACCGGGCAGCCGGTCAGGCCGGAC
>NZ_JZWY01000303.1:0-574 GCF_000966955.1 Streptomyces sp. NRRL S-495 | reverse complement strand
AGCCGGTCAGGCCGGACGGCCGGTTCCGGATCGGCAGTGTCACCAAGGCGTTCGTGTCGACCGTCGTGCTGCAGCTGGTCGGGGAGGGCCGGCTGCGGCTGGACGACCCGGTCGAGCGCCACCTGCCGGGCCTCGTCCCCAACGGCGGCGCGATCAGCGTCCGCCAACTGCTCAACCACAGCAGCGGCCTGTACGACTACGCCGAGGACCCGCGGTTCTTCTACCAGGACGAGGCGAGCCTGCGCGACTACGCCCTCGGGGACCGCCGTTGGCAGGACTACCGGCCGGAGCAGCTGGTCGCGATCGGTGTCGCGCACCCGCCGTACTTCGCCCCGGGCCAGGGCTGGAAGTACTCGAACACCAACTACATCCTGGCCGGCCTGCTGATCGACAAGCTCACCGGCCACAGCTGGCAGAGCGAGGTGACGCGACGGATCGTCCGGCCGCTGCACCTGGACGACACCGTGTTCCCCGGCTCGGAGACCGGGCTGCGCGGCCCGCACGTCCGCGCCTACGCCAAGCTGCCGGAGGGGCCGGCGGACATCACCAGGCTCAACCCGACCGTCGGCGACGC
>NZ_JZWY01000302.1:0-4042 GCF_000966955.1 Streptomyces sp. NRRL S-495 | reverse complement strand
ACGCCGCCCTGTTCGGCGGCAGGTTGCTGCGGCCGGCCGAGCAGGCCGCGCTCACCACGACCGTGCCGACCGGGTCGGGCCACAGCTCGTACGGGCTCGGCGTGGCCCAGGCGGACTTCGGCTGCGGCCCGCTGTGGGGCCACGACGGGGGTGTGCCCGGCTGGGGGACGCTGCTGTTCGGCACGGCGGACGGGAAGCGGCAGGTGGCGCTGTCGTACAACCCGTACGAGGGCACCGACCAGTCCGGGGTGGAAACGGCGGTCGTCGCGCTCGCGGTGAAGACGCTCTGCGGCACGACAGCACCGGCCGGGGCAGCCGGGGCGGCGGCGGACGCGCTGTCGGCCCTGCGGGGCACCGGCCGCTGAGACCCGGCGGCGGGCAGCCGAAAAACACTTGCCCGCCGGGCGGCACGACGGTCGGATAGTGCCCCATGAACAGCGACACCATGGATCTGCACCCCGGCCAGCACCCGATCGACGAGGACCTCGTCCGGCGCCTGGTCGCCGACCGGTTCCCGCAGTGGGCCGGGCTGCCGGTGACCCGCTTCCCCTCCGGCGGCACCGTCAACGCCATGTACCGGCTGGGCGAGGAGATGGTGGTCCGGCTGCCGCTGGTGGACTGGGGGGCACCCGACCTGGTGATGGAGCAGGAGTGGCTGCCGAGGCTGGCGCCGCTCCTGCCCGTCGCCGTCCCGGAGGTGCTCGGCGCGGGCGGGCCCGCCGAGGGGTACCCGTGGCCGTGGTCGGTGTACCGCTGGCAGGAGGGCGCCCATCCCCGGCCGGGGGCGCTGCGCGAGCCGGTACGGCTGGCCGAGGACCTCGCCGCCTTCGTGACCGCGATCCGGGCCCTCACCCTGCCGGACGCCCCGCCCGCCTACCGGGGCGGGCCGATCGAGCTGCTCGACGAGGAGACCAGGAAGTCGATCGAGGACCTGCGGGCGCTGCCCGAGGAGGGCGTCGACTGCGCGGCCGTGACCGCCCTCTGGGAGGACGCGCTGGGCGCGCCGGCCTGGGACGGGCGGACGGTGTGGCTGCACTCCGACCTCATGCCGGGCAATCTGCTGGTGGACGGCGACGGACGGCTGATCGCGGTGATCGACTTCGGCTGCACGGGCGCGGGCGACCCGTCCTGCGACCTGATGCCGGCCTGGAACCTGTTGCCGCCCGACGCCCGCGCGGTCTACCGCGCGGCGCTCGACGTGGACGACGCCACCTGGCGGCGCGGCCGCGGCCGGGCCCTGTCCCTGGCGCTGAACGCCCTGCCGTACTACCGGCACACCAACCCGGCGATGGCGGAGAACGCGCGCCATGTGATCCGGGAGATCCTCGCCGAGTCCTGAGCTGTCGTCAGGGCCGGGCCAGGGTCCACCAGGTGCGGTGGTCCCTGCGCATGCTCACGAAGAGCCGGTGCCCCTCGCCCTCGGTGGCACTGCTCGTCAGCGTGAGGTAGCACCGCCGGGGCATGTCGAACCGGACCGTTACCAGGTGCCCGGCGTCCGGGTCGTAGCCGGCCGTCCAGGTGCCGTCCGCCACCTCCAACAGGTCGTCCGCTCCCATGGCCGCCGCAGGTTCGAGGCAGGCGGCGGCCGGTATCACGGACGGGCCGAGCCGCCCGCCCTCCGCCAGCTCCAGCCGGGTGCCGTCCGCCCCCTGCCCGGTCCACCGGCCGACCGGGCTCGGCGGCGCCGGTTCGACGAGGGCGGCCCGGAGCACGAGCAGGCCGAGCGGCACCAGAAGGAACGCGATCGCGACCGCCGGGATGGCGTACTTCATGGACCTCGTCATGCCGGGACGGTAGCAGCGCAGTTCACCGGTCGTCCGGGTGCGCTCGGAGGAGGAGATGCGCCCCGCCGATCGGCAGATGGACGGGGCTCCTGGCTGCGGGGACGATGAGGTGCGCCCCGACCTGGCCGACCGGGCAGCCGGTCAGGCCGGGCGCGCGCGGGGCGGGACGACCGGCTGGTCGGGTATGCGGTGGTGGTCCTCGCGGTGACGGTCGTGGAGGGATTCCGACCGAACCCGGCAGACAGCGCCGACGACGGCTGCGACGATGATGAACTCGGCACCCGTGCAACTCGACGCGGTTGGCGGCCCGGCGCCCCGACCCCTCGGGGTGCCGGCCTTCTCAACTTCCTCAAGATTCCCTGGAACCCTCTCCGCCCTGCGGACACCAGATCTGCGTGGAGTCCTCCTTGTCCAGTAAGCAGACGCAGGCCGGCGAGCGCCAGATCTTCGCCGAGCTCTACGATCAGCACGCTCGCACGGTCTTCGCGCACGCGTACAGATCGACCGGGGACCGCGATCTCGCGGACGACATCGTCTCGCTGACCTTCCTCGAAGCCTGGCGGCTCCGGAAGAAGCTCCGCGACGAGGTGCTGCACCCCCGGGCGTGGCTGCTGGCCATCGCCACCAATGTGCTCCGCAACACCGCCCGGACGGCGCGTCGGCACCGTGACGCGATGTCCCGCCTCCCCCGCCGTGATCCGATCCCCGACTTCGCCGACGAGGTGGTCGGCCGGATCACCGACGCCAATACGGCCGCGGCCGCCGTCCGCGCGCTCGACCAGCTCGGCGGTCCCGAGCGTGAGGTCTTCACGCTCGTCGTCTGGTCGGGGCTCGGCTACGCGGAGGCCGCCCAGGCGCTGGGCATACCCGTCGGCACCGTCCGCTCCCGGCTCTCCCGGGTCCGGGACAAACTCCGCCGGATCGTCGACGCCGAGGATCCCCCCGCTCCACGGGTCCCCTCCGCCTCGTCGACGCCCGCCGGTCTCGCCATCAGTCATCAGTCCGTGGGCCACCACCAGGAAAGGCGGCCATGACCAACCCACGCACCGACCACACCGAGTGGGACGAGCACTGCGAACGCCGTGAACTCGCCCGGTTGCTCCCCCCGCCGCCCCACTTGGAACCCTCGCTCTCCCAGCTGGCCGACCGCCGTGACTTCCTGCTCACCGAGTTCGCCCGCCCCCGCCCGTTCTCCGCTCTCAGCACCCGGTGGCGCGGCCTGGTCCTGGTGACCGCCGTCGCCACCGCTGCGGCCATCACGGCGATGACCCTCGCCCCCGATTCCTCGTCCACGGAGGAGGCGCCGCCCGCCACCGCCGCGTCCGTGGAACTCCTCGACCGGATCGCCAGGGTCGCCTACACCCAGCCGCAGCCCTCGGCCCAGGACAGCCAGTACACCTACGTCAGGACCGTCGGCCACACCACCGCGCTGGCGGAGTCCACGGACGGTTCGATGCAGCGCAGCACCACCACGACGAACACCGAGCTGTGGACGGCGGTGAACGGCGCCCGGCCGGGCCTCCAGCGTCGGGACGGCGGTGACCAGCAGCTTCCCGCTCCGGACCCGGTCTCCCTCAACGCGCCCACCTACCGGATGCTGGCCGGTCTGCCGAGCGACCCCGAGGCCCTGAGCAAGCTCATCTACGCCGATGCCGGGTACAACCACGGCGCCGGATCCGCTTCGACCACCGGTTCCGACCAGGAGGCCTTCGTCACCATCGGCGACCTGCTGTGCAACGCGGTCGCACCGCCCGCGGTCTCCGCCGCCCTGTACCGGGCGGCGGGCCGGATCCCGGGTGTGACGACCGTCGACGACGCGGTCGACGCGGTCGGGCGCCACGGGGTGGCCGTCGCCCGGGTGCACAACGGCACCCGGTTCGAGTGGATCTTCGACCAGCGGACGATGCGGCTGCTGGGCAAGCGCGCCGTGCTCGTGAAGGACGGTCCGTGGGGCCGGGCCGGGGACGAGGTGAACTCCGTCGCGCTGGTCGCGCAGGGCATCGTGGGCGCTCCGGGAGAGGGGGTCGCGATCCCGACCGCAGAATCAAGCCAATGACCGAATTCGGTCAGCCATTGTCCGGTCCTCGTCGGAACTATTGTGCGAACGGCGGATCCGGCGTTGGGTCGTGGCAGCACTGTCCTGCCACGACTCACCAAGGGAGAAGCTGACCGTGCGTTCCTTCCGCACGCTCGCCGTCGTCACCGCTGTCGCCGGCGCGCTCGCGCTCGCGGCCCCGGCGGCCATGGCGACGCCCGCG
>NZ_JZWY01000301.1:0-7708 GCF_000966955.1 Streptomyces sp. NRRL S-495 | reverse complement strand
CGCCCGCGCCGTCCGTTCCGACGGCCCCGTCCGCCGACGCCCCGCAGTCCGCCGGCCCGGCGAAGGCAACGCCGTCCACGCCGGTGATCGCCACCTACCGCGGCAAGAAGATCGACCTGGCCCAGGGCTGGGCCGGCGCCAGCGTCTGCACCGAGGTGAAGGGCGGTGCGGTGTACTGCCACGACAGTGTCGCCGAGGCCGACCAGGCGCTCACCACCCTCGACCCGGCGGCGGCCCTCGCCGTCAAGGCCGCCAAGGCCGCCGGCGCCGCGGCCCCCGCCACCGGCGGCCAGGTGGCGCAGTCCACCGCGGACTGCCCGTCCGGCTGGGCCTGCCTCTGGGAGGACGTCAACTTCTCCGGTCTGCTGCTGCGCTGGTCGGAGCCCGGCACCAAGTACCTCTCCGACTGGTCGTTCCGCGACCGGGCCAGCTCCGCCTGCGTGTTCCGCAACGGCGGGGACCTCACGCTCTACGACGACCGCACCCTGCAGCCGGACCCGTCGGTCTACCTGTGGAACGGCAACTGCTACAACCTCACCGGTCTCGGCTACCCGTACGGCGGCAGCTGGAACGACAAGACCGACTACATCGTGCTCTGACCTCTCGCACCGGAGCGCACCGGAGCGCGCTGAGATCGCGCCGGGATCGTGCTCCGAGCGTGCCGAGGTACGCCGAAGGCCGGCCCCCCGTGACGGGGTGCCGGCCTTTCGCGTGCCTCGTGTTCGTCAGACCGCCAGCTCGGCCATGTCCTCCTTGGCCGCTCCGGGAGCCTCGGCGGGGGCGCCCGGCTTGCGGTTCCGCAGCACCAGCGCCGCCACCAGGGCCGCCGCGAGAACGCCCGCCGCGCTCACCATGAGGGTGGTCGACATCGCCGAGGTGAACGCCTCCCGGGCGGCGTGCACCGCGGCGGGGTCGCCCTTGGCCTCGGCCAGCGCGCCGACGATCGACTGCTTGGCCTGCTCGGAGGAGCCGGCCGGCATCTTGTCGGCGTAGCCGCTGGCCAGCAGGGACCCGAGGATCGCGATGCCGAGCGCGGTGCCCGCCTGCTGGATGGTGTCGTTGAGCGCGGAGCCGACGCCCGCCTTCTCGGCCGGGATCTCGCTCATCAGCGCGCCGACCGCGGCCGGCATCGCGAGGCCGGCGCCCAGGCCGAGCAGGCCCAGTGCCACCGCCGGGACGGTGAAGCCGGTGTCCGCGTCGACCGTGCTGAGCAGGACGAACGAGCCGGCCATCAGGCCCATGCCGACCAGGACCAGCGGCCGGTGGCCGGTCTTGGCGCTCAGCCCGGCGCCGGCGCCGTTGCCGATCAGCGCGGCGACCGCCATCGGCACGAAGGCCGTGCCCGCCTTGACCGGCGAGTAGTCCAGCACGAACTGCAGGTACTGGGTGAGGACCAGCAGCAGGCCGCCGTTGCCGATCTGCACCAGGGTCAGCGAGAGCGAACCGCCGCTGAAGTTGCGCTTCTTGAAGAGCGCCAGCGGCACCATCGGCTCCGCGACCTTGTTCTCCCAGACCACGAAACCGCCGAGGGCCGCGACCGCGACCAGCAGGGTGACCAGCGAGCTGCCGCCGAACGCGCCGTGCTTCGGGATCTCGATGATCCACCAGATCAGCGCCGTCATGCCGACCGCCGAGAGGACCGCGCCCAGCGGGTCCGGCTTCTGCCAGGGCCCCTTGGACTCGGGCATCAGGAGCAGCGCGGCCGTGATCGCCACGACCACCACCGGCACGTTGATGAAGAAGATCGAGTGCCAGGAGAAGTGGTCGATCAGCACGCCGCCCAGCACCGGGCTGCCGACCAGGCCGAGCATCGAGACCGAGCCCCAGGCCGCCATGGCCTTGCCCCGCTCGTCCTCGTCGAAGACGGTGATGAGGATCGACAGCGTCGAGGGCATGATCAGCGCGCCGCCCACGCCCATCGCCACCCGGCTCGCGATGACCTCACCGGGGTTGCTGCAGAGCGTCGCCGCCAGCGAGGCCGCGCCGAAGAGCAGCAGACCGGCGATCATCACCTTGCGGCGGCCGAACCGGTCGCCGAGGCTTCCCGAGGTCAGCAGCAGGCCGGCGAAGACCAGGATGTACGAGTCGAGGATCCACTGCGTGTCCTGCGCGGTGGCCTTGAGGTCCTCGGTCATCGACGGCACCGCCACGGTGAGCGCCATGCTGTCGACCACCAGGACGAGCGTGCTGAGGCACAGCACGAGCAGGATCCACCAACGCCGTGGGTTACGGCCTTCCATGTCTTTTCCCCTCCGAAGTACGCCCGATGCGTACGATGTACCGTCGATGCGAACACTGTACGCACTGCGGAACAGTGTGCGCAACCCTGATTCCTGTACGCTTGATGCGAACGGTGTACGCAGGGATTTCCGTTACCGATTCCAAGGAGGACCAGCGGTGGCCGCCAAGGCGACGAACCCGATCCCGTCCGTATGGGCCCGGCAGCAGCGGGAGCCCGAACAGCCCGTGCTCAGCCGGGACACGATCGTCCGCGAGGCGATCGCGATGCTCGACGCCGACGGGGTCGAGGCGCTCTCCATGCGGAAGCTCGGCGCCCGGCTCAACGCCGGCGCGACCTCGCTCTACCGGCACGTCGCCACCAAGGACGAGCTGATCGAGCTCGCGGTGGACGAGGTGTTCGGCGAGATCCCCGTCCCGGACCCGGACGCCACCGAATGGCGCTCCCATGTCACCCTGACCTGCGAGTCCTTCCGGGCCACCACGCTGCGCCACCGCTGGCTGGGCTCGGTCATCGGCCAGGCCGGCCTGGTCTACCTGGGCCCCAACCTGGTGACGGTGTCCGAGCGGATGGCCGCGCTCTTCGCGACCGCCGGCTTCCCCGAGCCGTCGCGGGCCATCGACACCGTGCTCTCCTACGTCCTGGGGATGAGCACCACCGAGGCCGCCTTCCTCACCACGGTGGCCAGGAGCGGCGACACCGAGGCCGAGTTCATCGCCCGGTTGATGCCCTCCGCCGCGGAGGCGGTGGCCGGGCACGACTTCCTCGCCGACGCCTTCGCCGACGCCGCGGCCAACGCCGTGGTGAACCCCGAGGCCCTGCGCGACCAGAAGTTCAACTACGGCCTGGAGGTCATCCTCGACGGCCTGGCGCTCCGCCTGCCGCGCTGACCCCCCCCCCCCCCCCCCCCCTCCCGCTCCCGGGAGCCCGCGGCCGCCCCCCGTCCGGGCGGCCGCGGGCAGTCTGAAGGACACGCCCGGGGTTGGATCAGGCGCGCCGGATCACGATGTCACCGAGCTGCGTACGGGCCGTGAGCTGGACGGTCTCCCCGCCCCCGCCGGGCGCGCCCGAGGCGTCCAGCGCGTTCCGGACCGAGCCGACCTGGGTGTGCACGTCGAGCCAGGCGGCGGTGCCCTCGGCGATGCCGACCTCGACGGTGCCGATGGCGGTCTCCAGCGCGGCGCGGCCCCGGACGAGTTCGCCGATCCGCAGGCTGCCGTTGGCGGACCGGAGGTCGACCCCGGCCAGCGCGGTGCCGACGGTGACGGCGCCGTTGGCCGCCTCGGCCCGCAGCTCGCCGCCGACCTCCCCGACGACGGTCTCGCCGTTGAGGTTCTTGACCTTCAACGCGCCCCCGACGGTGCCGATCTCTATCCGGCCGGAGGACGCCACCTCGGCGTCCCCGTCGGCCCGCCCCAGCCGGACGTCCCCGAGCTCGTTCCGCAGGTCGACGGCCGCCGCCTCGTCGATCCGGATCCGGCCGACCGAGGTCTTGATCCGGCAGTCGCCGAAGACGCCCTCCAGCAGGAAGTCGCCCATCGGCGCGTCGGCGTCCACCGAGGACCCGGCCGGGACCTCGACGGTGATGTCGACCGATCCCGTCTTCCCGAAGATCCCGCGCTTCTTCGGGACCTTGACGACCAGGGCGCCGTCGGCGCAGGAGACCGTGGCCTGCTCGGCGAGCCGGACGTCCAGCGCGGCGCCGGGGTCGGTCGGGCGGACCTCGACCAGGGTGTCGGTGCGCTTGGCGGCCGTGATCCGGACCGAGCCGATGTCGAACCGCAGGGTGGCGCGGATCGGGCCCGGGGTGTCGAAAGAAGGCATGGCTGTTCCGTCCTAGTGGCTCTGTGCTGCGTTTCCGCAGGTGAAAGGGGTGACTGACGGATGATCGAGGGGCCGGGCCGGTGGTTAGCGGACCCAGCCCGTGAAGCCCTGGCCGACCCCGCGGCTGCTCCTCGGCCCGGGCCTGGCGGGTGCGGCCGGCTCCAGCGCGGCGGCGACGGCCCGGACCAGCCAGGCGTTGACGGAGAGGCCCTCCTGCCCGGCGGCCTCCTCGACCCGGGCCTTGAGGTGGCCGGGGAGCCGGAAGTTGATCCGGGCGGTGGTGCCGTCCTCGCCCTCACCGGCCGCACCGGAGGGCGCCACCGGTGGCGCCATCGACGGCGCCACCGACCCCGACCCGGCCGGCCCCGCCTCGTGGAACGGCCCCGGTCCGTGGAACGAGTCGGCGCCCGGCGGCACGGTGACCACGAACTCCGGGTCGAGCCCGCGCAGCCGGACGTCCACCGATCCGGGGGCCAGCTCCCTGGTCACCTCCCCCATCGCGGCGGAGAGTGCGTTCAGCAGCGTGAGCCGGGCGGCCGACTCCAGCGGAAGGGTCAGGCGCTCGGCCAGAGCGCGCGCTTCGTCCCCGCCCGCACCCGCGGCCACCGCGAGCTCGTGCCGGAGATTGTCGACGTACGGCGTGAGGTCCATGTCCAGAAGAATGGCACATGCATGGCGCCATGTCGAGCGATTTGGCGCCACTTATTGGCGCCACTCGAACGAGTGAATGGCGCCACCCCCGGCGAACGGCCCCGCCCGCCCGCACCGGAAGCCCCACCGGCCGCACCGAAGGCCCCGCCCGCCCGCACCGAAAGCCCCGCCCGGGAACGCCCGGGAACGCCGAAGGCCCCGCCGGCACCTGCCGACGGGGCCCCGGAGCCGCGGGAAGCCGCCGCTCAGACCTGGCGCCACCGGGTCAGGTGGGCGTCGATCTCCCCGGCCAGCCGGGCCTTGCCGGTGGCATCGAGGAAGGACGCCTCCACCGCGTTCTTCGCCAGCGCGGCCACCCCGGCCTCGTCCAGGCCGAGCAGCCGCGCCGCCACCGTGTACTCGGTGTTGAGGTCGGTGCCGAACATCGGCGGGTCGTCGCTGTTGACGGTCACCAGCAGCCCGGCCTCGACCATCCGCTTGATCGGGTGGTCCTCGATCCGCTCCACCGCCCGGGTGGCGATGTTGGAGGTCGGGCAGACCTCCAGCGGGATCCGGTGCTCGCCCAGGTGGTCGAGCAGCGCCCGGTCCTTCACCGCCTGGGTGCCGTGGCCGATCCGCTCGGCGCCGAGCACCCGCAGCGCGTCCCAGACCGTCTCCGGCCCGGTGGTCTCCCCCGCGTGCGGGACACTGCGCAGGCCGGCCGCCCGCGCCCGGTCGAAGTAGGGCTTGAACTGCGGGCGCGGGACGCCGATCTCCGGGCCGCCGAGGCCGAAGCTGACCAGACCCTCGGGCGCCAGGTCGACGGCGAGCCGGGCGGTCTCCTCCGCAGCCGCGAGACCGGCCTCGCCGGGGATGTCGAAGCACCAGCGGAGCACCACCCCGAGCTCCTTCTCGGCGCGGTGGCGGGCGTCCTCGATGGCCTCCATGAAGGCGACGTCGGGGATGCCCCGGCTGACCGAGGAGTACGGGGTGACGGTCAGCTCGGCGTAGCGGATGTTCTGCCGGGCCATGTCCTCGGCCACGCCGTAGGTGAGGGCGCGGACGTCCTCGGCGTCCCGGATCAGGTCCACGACGCTCAGGTAGACCTCGATGAAGTGCGCGAAGTCGGTGAAGGTGAAGTACTCGGCGAGGGCCGCCGGATCGAGGGGCACCTTGGTCCGGCCCTCGTGCCGGGCGGCCAGTTCGGCGACCACCCGGGGCGAGGCCGATCCGACGTGGTGGACGTGCAGTTCCGCCTTCGGCATCGCGGCGATGAACGCCTCGATGGAGCGGTCCGCGGACTCCGCGGGGGTGCTGCTGGGGGTTCCGATCCGACTTCCGTCCGGCTGGACCACGGTGGTGCCCTTTCTTCCTCTGCCTCGACGAGCCGCCGCGCCGCGCGTACTTCTACGCGCGTACAAGGTGGTGCTGGCAAGGATAGAGGCGGGCGGTGCGGTGGGGACGGCGGGCACACCCCCGTGCCGCCCGCTGTCCCCGCCGTCCCGCCCGCCACCGCGTCGTCGATCTGCGGGCGGATCTGCGGCCCGGTCGATCACCGTGCCGCGGAACCTGCTGGGACCACTCTGGCGCACGCCGCCGGGGCCGCCGGACCGTTTTCGGCCGTCCCACCACGTCCCCGACCCCCACCGAGGATGTTTTCGCAGGTCAGAGCCCTGTTGCGGGTGGTGTCTCAAGCTTCGGTTGGAGACACCGCCGCTGTCTCAGCCGCCGAACGCGACCGCCAGCGAGTGGATCAGGAGCCCGGCCAGCGCGCCGACCACCGTGCCGTTGATCCGGATGAACTGGAGGTCCCGGCCGACGTTGGCCTCGATCTTGCGCGAGGCGTCGTCGGCGTCCCAGCCCGCCACCGTCTCGGAGATCAGCGAGGTGATCTCAGTGCGGTAGGTCTCGACCAGGTACTGGGCGGCGTCCTGCAGCCAGCCGTCCGCCTTGGCCTGGAGCTTGGGGTCGGTGGCCAGGCGCGCGCCGAAGGTCCGCACGCCCTCACGGATGCGCCGGCGCAGCTCGCTGTCCTCGTCCTCGGCGGCGTTCAGCACCAGCGAGCGGACGGCCGCCCAGGTGGAGGCGATGAGCTCCTGCACCTCGGGCCTGGCGATCAGCTCGCCCTTGGCCCGCTCGACCCGGGCGATGGTCTCCGGGTCGGTCTGCAGCTCGGTGGCGAAGTCGGCGAGGAAGTTGTCGATCGCGCCGCGCGCCGGGTGCTCCTGGTCGTCCCTGATGTCGGTGACGAACCGCATCAGCTCCTTGTAGACCCGTTCGCCGACCTGGTGGTCGAGGAACTTCGGGGTCCAGCCGGGGGTCTTCTGGGTGACCCGCTGGACCACCTCGGCGTGGTTCTCGGCCAGCCAGTCGTGCGCCCGGACGGCGACCAGGTCGACCACCCCGTGGTGGCCGCCGTCCGCGACCACCTTGCCGAGCATCCGGCCGGCCGGCTCGGCGACCGAGGTGGCGGCGGCCCGCCGGGTCACCGCCTCGGCGACGACCGCCTGCACGTCGTCGTCGCGGAGCACCGCCAGCACGCCGCGCAGCGCCGCCGAGGCCTCCTTGGTGACCCGTTCGGCGCTGCCGGGCGCGGCCAGCCACTCGCCCAGCCGGCGGGCGATGCCGAGCGCGGCGAGCCGTTCGCGCACCACCTGGCCGGAGAGGAAGTTCTCCCCGACGAAGTCGCCCAGCGACCGGCCGAAGGAGTCCTTCTTGGTCGGGATGATCGCGGTGTGCGGGATGGGCAGGCCGAAGGGGCGCCGGAACAGCGCGGTCACCGCGAACCAGTCGGCCAGCGCACCGACCATGCCGGCCTCGGCGGCGGCCGCCAGATAGCCGGCCCAGGCACCGGCGCCGGCCGCCTTCGCCCAGGTGGCCAGGGCGAAGACCAGGGTCGCGAAGGCCAGCAGGCCGGTCGCGATGGTCTTCATCCGGCGGACGCCGCGTCTCTTCTCCTCGTCGGCCGCGGTGAACCGCATCCCGGGGCCGGTCCCGCTCAAGGCTTCGTCGCTT
>NZ_JZWY01000314.1:0-2952 GCF_000966955.1 Streptomyces sp. NRRL S-495 | reverse complement strand
CCAGGGCGTCCACGCGCGGGCCGGGCAGCCGTACCCGCACCAGGCGGCCGGGCACCAGGCGCACCCCGGGCAGCCGGGGACCGGGCGCGGTCCGGCGCGACCGCCGATCGTCCCGGCCCAGCCCGGACCCGGCGCGGGCCGGCCGCCCCGGACGGCGGAGCACGCCGCCGCCGAGGACGGGCATCCGCAGCCGGGGGCGCGCGGCCAGGGCCAGGGGCACCGGAGCGCGGCCGACCGTCCGCAGGACGAGTCCCCGGCGGGTGCCGCCGGCCGGGTGCACGGCGCGTCCGGCGGGCGTCTGCCGGCCGCTGCCCCGGGCGGGGCGGCGGAGGCGCGGGCCCGGCAGGCCCGGGCGGCGGGTCAGCTGCGTCCGCAGGGCGGTCGGAGCGCCGCGGCCGAGGCCAGGGAGCCCCGTGAGGCACGGTCCGCCCGGGACGGCCGACCGGCGCACCCCGGCGGCCACCCCGGCCGGGACGCCAGGGATGGCAGGGAGGTCCGGGACGCCAGGGAGGCCCGCGAGGTGCGGGAGGCGGACGGCCACACGCCGGACGAGCACGGTTCCGAGGGCTACGCCCCGGCACCCCGCTCGGCTCCATCGGTGCCCGCGGCGCGTGATCGCGCCGTAGGGTGAGTGGCGTGAATGACCGTTTGGTATGGATCGACTGTGAAATGACAGGCCTCGACCTCGACCGGGACGCCCTGGTCGAGGTCGCGGCGCTGGTGACGGACTCCGAGCTGAACATCCTCGGCGAGGGTGTGGACGTCATCGTCCGCCCGCCGGCGGAGGCGTTGGCGAACATGCCCGACGTGGTGCGGGCGATGCACACCTCGTCCGGGCTGCTGGACGAGCTGGAGCACGGCGTCACCCTGGCCGAGGCGGAGGCGCTGGTGCTCGCCTATGTGCGCGAGCACGCGCCGGAGGCCGGGCGCACGCCGCTGTGCGGGAACTCGGTGGCCACCGACCGGGGCTTCCTGAGCCGGGACATGCCGGCCCTGGAGGGTCACCTGCACTACCGGATCGTGGACGTCTCCTCGATCAAGGAGCTGGCCCGCCGCTGGTACCCGAAGGCGTACTACAACAGCCCGCAGAAGGGCGGGAACCACCGCGCGCTCGCCGACATCCGCGAGAGCATCGACGAACTGCGCTACTACCGCGAGGCGGT
This sequence comes from Streptomyces sp. NRRL S-495, assembly GCF_000966955.1. Classification (NCBI taxonomy): domain Bacteria; kingdom Bacillati; phylum Actinomycetota; class Actinomycetes; order Kitasatosporales; family Streptomycetaceae; genus Streptomyces; species Streptomyces sp. NRRL S-495. The sequence goes on along the minus strand of NZ_JZWY01000314.1, from coordinate 1,789 downwards.
GTTCGTCGCCCAGCCCGGCCCGGACACCGACACCGCGCGCGCGATCGCCGAGAAGTTCCAGCCCCCGGCGGGCTGACCCACCGGCCGCGGCCCGTCCCGGTCGGGCGTCCGGACACCCGGACGTCCGACCGGAGCGGGGCCACCGGAACCCTGGCGCGAGCACCCTCTCGGATCCTGTAGAGTTCTTCTTGTCGGAACGGGAGCGCCGAAGAGCGCGAACGGTCCGGACTGATGGTGGGTGTAGCTCAGTTGGTAGAGCACCTGGTTGTGGTCCAGGTGGCCGCGGGTTCGAGTCCCGTCACTCACCCCATGACCCCGGGGGTCGGTTTCGTCAAGAGACCGACCCCCGGGGCTTTTTCGCGTTCCCTCACATCCGCGGCGGGGACGGGAGGGCGGTGTGACCCAGGCCGCACCGTGGTCCGCGTCTCATCTTTTTCCCCGGTCACAGGCCTGCCGCCGAAAGCTACCGGCTAGTAACGTTGCCGCCATGACGACACCTTCGATCGGCCAGCTGCTCGACTCCACCGTGCCGATGGCGCGGACCCTCAAGCTGGAGTACCTGGAGACCTCCCCCGAGCGCGCCGTACTCCGGCTGCCGGACCAGCCCGAGTACCACAACCACGTCGGCGGCCCGCACGCCGGCGCGATGTTCACCCTCGCCGAGTCGGCCAGCGGCTGCATCGTCCTGGCCGCGTTCGGCGACCAGCTCTCGCGCGCGGTGCCGCTCGCGGTGAGCGCCGAGATCGCCTACAAGAAGCTCGCCATGGGCGTCGTCACGGCCACCGCGGTGCTCGGCCGGCCCGCCGCCGAGATCGTCGCCGAGCTGGACAAGGGCGAGCGCCCCGAGTTCCCGGTGACCGTCGAGATCACCCGCGCCGACGGCGCCGTGACCGGTGTCATGACGGTGATCTGGACGCTGCGTCCGAACTCCTGAGCACCGGCGCCACCTGACGGCCGGGCCGGGAGCGGCACGGCGGAAGCCGGACGCGGGGGCGGGCAGCGCGCGGGTCGCGATGACTGTCCGTGACGGTGCAGCCGTGACCTCACGGCCCGTCCGCTCGTTCTCTATTCACGTGCGAGCCAATCACGCGAGCAGTGGCCCGGAACCCGCCCGACGGACCGTCGGCGGCCGGTGGCGTCCGGCCGGGTGGCGTCCGGCCCGGCGGTGGCTGCCCGGCCCCCGGGCCGTCGCGGCCGGCGGGGCGCTCCTCGCGCAGCTCTGGGGGTTCGGCGCTCCCGGCGCCTGTGCGGCCGACGCCGAGGCGCTCCCGGAACCCGCCAGCCGGACCGTGGGCCGGACGCTGGGCGGCGGCGGGACACCGGCCGACGGACCGTCGGCCGGGCACCCGGGCGGAGTCCGGGGCGGCGGTTCCGCGAACGGGACCGCCCTCGGCCGGACGGCGGCACCCGCGCCCCGCGCCCCGGCCACCGCAGCCGTCCCCTCCCCCGCGCCCGGCCCGTCGTCCGGGGCGGACCTGCCGGGACAGGACCCGACCGCCGGACTGCTCGACCGGATCACCGGCCCGACTCCCACGGACGTGCCCGGGGCGGGCACCGCGACCGCCGGCGCCGTACCGGAGCTCGCCGGCGCGACCGCCGCTGTCGGCAGCACGCTCCAGGACCGGATCCGGGCCGGCGGGCTGCCCCTGCCGGGGCAACGGGCCGCCGTGCCCGACGCGTTCGCGATCGCCTCCGGACTGCTCGGCACCGTACCCGCCCAGGCCCGCCCGGCCGAGGCGCGCGCGACCCGGGGCGAATCGGCCGACGGACCGGCGGGCGGTTCCACCGG
>NZ_JZWY01000313.1:0-3885 GCF_000966955.1 Streptomyces sp. NRRL S-495 | reverse complement strand
ACCGGCGGGAGCGCCGAGACCGGCCGGGCCGACGACGACCGGCGCCGGCCCGCGGCCCCGCCTCCGGCTCCGGCCCCTTCGGACCGGCCCCAGTACCCCGCCCCCGGGCATCCCGGCACCGCCGGCACCGGGAGCGCCCCGGCGGCCGGACCCGCGCCCGGCCGGCCCCGGGCCGACACCCCGGTGGCGGCCTGGACGGCCCCGGCGGCCGCCCGGGCCGCGACCACGACGGCCGTGGTCACCGTCGCCCACGACGCCGCGGGCACCGCGACCGCCGTCCTCGCCCCGATCGCGGCCGGGCTGGCCCTGACCGGGGCCGCGATGTACAAGCACCGGGGCCTGCCGAAGGGGCACTGAGCACGGTCGACGGGGCTCCGGAACAACCCAGCACCTGCCCCCCGGCGCCGGTCAGCGGCGGGGAGCCGGCCCGGTCAAGTGCAGGGTGAGGACCGGCAGTTCCCGGCCGGGGATGGAGCCGGAGGCGACGGTGCCGGTGCGGACGGCGCCCACGGCCAGGTAGAACGGCTCGGCGTGCGGGTCGGACTCGACCACGATCCGGGTGAAGCCCAGGGCGGCGGCCTCCGCGCACAGGTGCTCCACCAGGCGGCGGCCGATCCCCCGGCCGACGGCGTCCGGCTCGACGAAGAGCATGTCCATCTCGCCCTCCGGCGGCGCCCCGGTGAGGGTGACGAAGCCCAGCACCCGGCCGTCGTCCTCGGCGACGGTCGTGCGGTCGGCCTCGATCTGCCCGGGATCCAGGGTGAGTTCGGCCCGGCATGCCTCCATGAAGGCGGCGTCGTAGCCGAGATGGGCCTTGGATCGCAGGGCCAGGGCACTGAGTGCCGCCGCCTCGCTCGGCCGGGCCGGTCGGATCGGCATGACGTGCGCCCCTCCTGGTCGGGTCGGCGCGACCGGTTCTCCGCCGCACCGACCCCATTCTCGGCAACCCGGCAGCCCGGTGACCAATTGGGCGTCAGGCCGACCTGGCGCGAGGCAAGTTGGGCGTCGGACCGGCCGAACGCGGGATCGACCGGACGCCGGGCCGGACCACCGCCGCACCGAACGGGCGGGCGCGGAGGGCCCGTTCGGCCGCCGTCGCCGCGACTACCGGAAGACGCCCGGGGGCGGCGCCGGGGACGGAGCGGCGGCGGCGTCGGTCACCGGGGCCGCCCCGGCGGCGAAGTCGGCCAGGGCGCGGCCGTGTTCGACCCGGCCGAGGGCCGCGTCGGAGGCCACCCGGCGGGTGAGCTCGGCCAGCGGGAGCGGGGTGTGCGCGGCGGCCAGGATCAGATTGCCGAACCGCTTGCCGCGCAGCACCGCCGGGTCGGCGACCAGGCACAGTTCGGGGAAGACGGCGCCCAGGGTGGCCACCTGGGAGCGGGCGAACGCCAGCGTCGAGCCGTCGGCGATGTTGACGGCGTACCAGCCGCCGGGGGCCAGGGCGCGCGCGGCCAGCGCGGTGAACTCGACGGTGGTGCAGTGGGCGGGCACCCGGGCACCGGAGAAGACGTCGGCGATCACCAGGTCCACGCTGCCCTCGGGGGTGCGCTCCAGCACGGCGCGGGCGTCGGCGCCGCGCACCTTGACCTGCCAGCCGCGCTCCAGCGGGAGTTCGGTGCGGACCAGGTCGGTGAGCGCGGTGTCGATCTCGGCGACCTGCTGGCGCGAGCGCGGGCGGGTGGCGGCGACGTAGCGGGCCAGGGTGAGGGCGCCGCCGCCGAGGTGGAGGACGGTGAGCGGACGGCCGGGCGGGGCGACCAGGTCGACCAGGTGGCCGAGCCGGCGCTGGTACTCGAAGCCCAGGTGGGTCGGGTCGGCGAGGTCGACCAGCGACTGCGGCGCACCGTCGACCAGCAGCGACCAGGCGGCGGGGCGGTCGCGGTCGGGGCGGAGTTCGGCGAGGCCGGAGTCGACGGCGCGGGTGAGCGGTCCCTGCGCGTGGGTGCGGCCCCCGGGGCCGGTGGTGGCCGGGTCGTCCGCGGCGGCGGCGCGGCCCCGGTCCGTGGTGCGGCCGGCTCGGTTGCTTCGTCCCATACCGGCCATTATCGCCGCCCCTCGAGGAGGTCCGGCGGCCCGGCCCGGGCGGCGGCGGCCCCGGAAGCGGCGGCGGCAGCCCCGGAAGCGACGGCGGCGACCTCGGAACGGGCGACGGCGACGGCCTCAGAACGGGCCGAGGCCGCCCGCGGTGAGGGTGCAGGCGGCCTCGCAGAGCGCCGAGCGGAGGACCCAGGCGTCGGTGGGGCGGGCGGTGCAGTCGGCGCCGGCCGGGGGCATCACCCAGCGCGGGTCGGTGGCGGGCGGCAGCTGGGCGCCGGCGGTACAGGAGCTGCCGGGCAGGTGCCAGGTCGCCGAGGTGCCGGCCGGGACGAGGAAGGAGACGGTGGCGCCGTTGCGGCTCTGCAGGACGGCGCCGCAGGCCCGCCGCAGGCGCAGGATGTCGACCGCCTCCAGTCCGTGCCGCAGGGCGACGGTCACGGTGTCGTGGGCGGCGACCGGGGCGCGGTCCTGGTCGGCGGCCGGGCGGCGGGAGGGGCCGCCGCCGGACGGCGGGCGGGCGGGGCCGCGGTCGTCGGCGGACTCGGGCAGCAGGGCGGGGGCGGCGGCGGCCGGCATCCCTCCGGCGACCAGGCGGCGGTACTGCGGTACTCCAGTGGCCGGCATCGGCCCTCCTGTCACCTCGTCGGGGGTGGAAGCCGCGCCGCCCGGCGTGGGGGGGTGCCGCTGGGGCTGCCGCCGGGGGGTGCGGCAGGGACGGCGGACGGGGCTTCCACGTAACAGCACAACGCCGGGCGGGCCCCCGAGGCCACGGGGCGCCTTACAGCAAGGCATGGCATTTCATGGCGGATCCCGGCAACTACGCCCGGTTTGCCCGGTATTGGGGGCACATCATCCATCGACGCACTGTGGCCGACCGGTGACTCCCGGTACTGTCGGCCCCGGGCTGATCCACAAGACACGCCCCAGCGGACCCGTTCGTGGCCGGGCGCCCCCACCGCCCCACCGCCGCCCGACCCCCGTACCACCACCCCGCACCACCACGGAGCGCACCATGGCAGCCACCCCACCGGCCGAGCCGAACCGCCCGTCGCCCAACACCGTGATGCGCGCCCTGCGCGGCGACCGCTCGCCGGGCGAGTTCGCCATGGCCGTGCGCCGGGCGGCCCGTGAGATCGGCGAGCACGTCTCGTGCGACGCCCGGTACATCGGGCGGGTCGAGTCCGGTGAGATCCGCTGCCCCAACTACGCGTACGAGCGGGTGTTCCGGCACATGTGGCCGGAACGGTCGCTCACCGAACTGGGCTTCGCCCCCCGTACCGCCGTCCGGCGCCGCTCGACGGACGGAGGCACGGGGGGCGAGGACGACGGCACCGTCCGGCCCGGCGGCCGGACCGGCCCCGGGCCGTACCCCGGCCACCGGCCCGGGCACCGCCCGGGCCCCGCCGCCGCACCGGACGGCGGACCGCCCCCACCGCTCCACCCCCCGTTCCCGCCCCTGCCCGCCCCCCGCTCTCCGCTCTCCACCCAACTCCCGTACGCTGCCTGGCCGTACGCGGAACCGCCCCCACCGGAGGGGCCCCCGGTGCCGAGGTCCGCGACGGCGCCCCGGGGGTCCGCCGAACCGCACCATCCCGACGAGGAGAACGACGACGTGCGTCGCCGTACGTTCCTGGCCGGCGGCCCCGCCGCGCTGGCCACCGTCATCGGCATCGACCGGCCCGCCCAGGCCGCCGCGGCCGATGCCCCCCGCACGGCGGGCGCCCGCCCCGGACCCGGCGGCTTCGCGCCCGGCGACGGCTTCGTGCCCGGTCGGCCCCGGGCCGTCCCGGCGCCCCGCAAGGTCGGCGCGGCCGAGGTGCTGGGCGTCGAACAGGCCGTCCGGGACAT
>NZ_JZWY01000312.1:0-6272 GCF_000966955.1 Streptomyces sp. NRRL S-495 | reverse complement strand
CGGTTGGCCGACGACGCGCACGGCGCCGACGCGCTGTTCGAGCAGGCGGGCCGCTCGCTGCGGGCCGCCTACGTCCTGCTCGACGCGTGCGAGTACTCCACCGGGACCGAGCGCAGGCTCCAGGCCGGCGCCGGCGAACTGGCCGTCTCGGTCGGCTGGTTGGCCCACGATTCGAACCGGCTCGCGGACGCCCGCTCGTACTACGCCGAGGCGCTGGCCACCGCGCGGATGGCCGGGGACGCCGCGCTGGAGGCGCACGTCTTCTGCAACAGCGCCTTCCTCGCCCGCGACGCCGGCCGGCCCCGGGAAGCACTGCGCGCCGCCCAGGCCGGGCAGTCCGCCGCCCGGGAGCTCGACTCGGACCGGCTGCTCGCCCTGCTCGCGATGCGCGAGGCCGGCGGCTGGGCGCTGCTGCAGGACCGCGCCGCCTGCGAGCGGGCGGTCGCCCGGGCCTGCCGGCACTTCGACCGGGGCCCGTCCGGGACCGACCCGGAGTGGATGTCGTTCTTCGGCGAGGCCGAACTCGCCGGGCTGCAGGCCCAGTGCTGGTCCGCCCTCGGGGACTGGGAGCGGGCGAGCGAGCGCGCCGGGCTGGCCATAGCGCTCCAGAAGCCGCACTTCGTCCGCAACCGGGTGCTGTACACCGCCGAACTCGCCCACGACCGGCTCGGCCGCGGCGACCTGGCGGGCGCGGCCGAGCACGGCTCGGCCGCCGTGGCACTGTTCGACGACGTGCGCTCGGCGCGGATCCGCTGGATGCTCGCGGACACCGCGCAGCGGCTGCGGCAGCACCGGCGGGTGCCGGAGGTCGGACGCTTCCTGGCCGCGTACGGCGCGGCGACGGCGGCCGCCTGATGCCCGCCCGGCTGCCCGGCGCCCGCCACCCCGGCGGGACAGGGACGGCGGACGGCCCGGGCCGGTGCCGGGGTCAGGACTTGTGCGTGAGGGTCTCCAGGTGGCCCTGGTCGTTCCAGAGCTCGACCGCCGGCGCGCCGTACTCCCAGGAGAGGATGCAGAGCGCGGCCGTGCCGAGCTTGAACCGCTGGGCGAACTCGGGCGGCAGGCCCAGCCAGCGGGCGGTCAGGATGCGCAGCAGGTGGCCGTGGGCGAAGAGCACCACGTCGCGGTCGGCGCAGTGCATGACGGTGGTGTCCGGCTCCGGCACGCCGTGCTCGGTGTTGAGGTCGGCGAGGAGGGCGTCGACCCGGGCGGCGACGTCGGAGAGCTTCTCGCCGCCGGGGACGCCGTCGCGCCAGATCAGCCAGCCGGGGTGGTCGGCGGCGCGGATGTCGGCGCCGGTGCGGCCCTCGTAGCTGCCGTAGTCCCACTCCATGAGCTCGGGGCGTTCGACCGCCCGGTCGCCGAGGCCGGCCAGCGCGCAGGTCTCCTTGGCGCGGTCGAGCGGGCTGGTGAACACGAGGGCGTCGGGCAGGCCGTTCCAGGGCGCCGCGGCGAGGCGGACGCCGAGCGCGCGGGCCATCGCGCGGCCCTCCTCGGTCAGCGGGATGTCGGTGCGGCCGGTGTGGCGGCCGGTCGCCGACCACTCGGTCTCACCGTGGCGGACCAGCAGGATTCGGGCGGGCATGGCAGGCTCCTCGCGATCGGGGCGGGTGACGACGTCGGCCTCGCCATCGAGCACCGGCCTCCATGATCCCCCACCCGAGGAGCGCCCACGATCCCGGCCTCCGGCTCCCGCTCCGCCGGGCCCGGCACCGGGCCCGGCGGCCGCCCAGTGGCCGCCGGGTTCCTCGCCCGTTCCTCGCCCGTTCGTCGCCAACGGCCGGTTCCGGCCGGATTGTCGGAGCCGGATGCGACACTGGGCCGCACCATGAACGTCTCGACGAACGCCCCGCTCCGCGGGCCGGCGGAGCCGCTCGCCCAGCGGCTCGCCGAGCTGCGCGGACCGGCGCCGCAGCGCAGTCTGAACGCCCGTGCCCTCGCCGCCCTGGCCGCCAATCCGGGGTGCCACCGCCGCGCCGTGCTGGACGCCGCCGGGGTGGACAAGACGGCGCTGGCCGCCCGTCTCGGCCGCCCCGCCCCCTTCGGCCGGTCGCCGCTCGCACTGGCGCGCGGCGTCGTGTTCGAGGCCCGGCTGAAGGAGAACGGCTACGCGGCGCTGCTGGAGCCGCTGCGCCGCCGGCTCGGGCCGGCCGGCGAGGACGGCCCGCTGCTCGTGCCGGACCTGCTGCGTTCCTCCGGTCCGGCGGTACGGGCCGACCGGACGGCGGCGGCGCTCGCGGAGGCGGCCGCCGAGGAGCACGCCTGGACGCTGCTGGACCATCCGCTGCTGCGGCTGGACGTGGCCGGTTCGACCGCCTACCTGGAGCCGGACGCCGTCGTGGTGCACGGCGGCCGCTGCACCGTGGTCGAGATCAAGTCCTTCCCGGTGCTGGACGGCACCGCGGACCCGGGCAAGGTGGGCGCCGCCGCCCGCCAGGCGGCGGTCTACGTGCTGGCGCTCCAGGAGGCCGCGGCGGCGCTGGCCGGGCAGGCGGTGGACCCGGACCCGTACGCCGAGCAGCTGCTGCCGGGCAGTCCCCGGACGACCGTGCTGCTGGTCTGCCCGGAGGACTTCGGCAGCCGGCCGACCGCCGTGCCGGTGGACGTCCGCCGCGAGCTGGCGACCACCCGCCGTCAGCTGAGCCGGATGACCGGCATCGAGCGGCTGCTGGCGGTGCTGCCGCCGGGGGCGGACTTCGACCTCTCCCCCGACGCGGACGGCGCCCCGGTCCGCTCCACCGAGGAGTTGGAGAAGACGGTCGGGACGGTGCCGGCCGCGTACAGCCCGGACTGCCTCTCCACCTGCGAACTCGGCTTCCACTGCCGGGCCCAGGCCCGCTGCGGGGACCGGGTCGAGCAGCTCGGCCGGGGTGTCCGGGGCGAGCTGGGCAGCATCCGCACGGTGGGCGAGGCCCTGGCGGTGGCCCGGACCGGTCCCGTCGGCGGCAGCGCCAACGGCAGCAATGACGACGGCAGCACCGAGGACGGCAAGGACGGCGACGACGACGGCGACGGGGCCGACGAGGCCGCCGCCCGGCTGGCCTACGCCGCCGCCCTGCGTGCCGAGGCGCTCGGCCGCCCCCACCCGGCCGGCCCGGAGGGCGGGCGATGAGCCTGCTGACCACCCTGGCCCGGCTGGAGGCCGTCCGCGGCGGCCGCGCCGAGCCGCTGGCCACCGTCCGCCACCGGCACCTGTCGGAGCGCCCGATGGTGCTCGTCCCGCTGACCTCCGCCGGTGAGGACGGCGCCCCGCTGGCCGTGCTGCTCGGCACCGACCGGGACGCGCCGGTGCTGCACATCGTGCCGCAGCCGCTCAACCGCACGCTGCGCTCCGAGTTCCTGGCCGACCTGGCCGCCGACCTGCTGCCCTACCTGGAGTCCTTCGGCGACGAGGTCGAGCTGATCGAGGGCTCCGAGAAGGACCCGGAGACGGGTGCGAAGGCCCCGGTGGTCCGCGAGCTGTGCGCGGACGCGCCGCAGCTGGTCGTGCCGAACAGCGGGGGCGTGCGCCATCTGGCGCTGCTCGGCCGCTCGACCCGGTTCCGCCGCACCGCCGAGGACGAGGACCCGGGCCCGTTCCCGGCCCCGGCCCGGGTGCCGCTGCTCGGCCGCTGGCTGACCCACCTGGCCGAGCGCTCGGCCGTGCCCGGGTCCAGCCTGCTGCTGCCGATGACCGGGCTGCTCGCGCGGCACTGGGCCACCGGCCAGAGCCACCTGGAGGACCAGCACCTGGCCGCCCTGCTCGCCTGGCACACCCCGCCGGAGGGGCAGACCGGCGCGGAGGCGGCCGAGCGGGCCGAGACCGAGCGCAACGCCGAGGGCCGGCTGGTCCGCCCGCCGGCCGGACCGACCACCGACCCGGTGTTCGACACCAAGGTGCTCGCCCCGGCGATCGCCCGCTACGACGCGGCCGCGACGGCCCTGCGCGAGGCCGAGGGCCCCGGCGGCGGGGACGTCGCGGCGGCCCGGGAGGCCGTCCGGGTCTCCGTCGACCGGCTGCGCGCCGTGCTGCGCGCGGAACTGCTGCCGGCCTGGCAGGACGTCTGGCACGGCCTGGACCTGCTGCGGGCGCTGCCCCCGGCCGGCCATCTGCCCGAGCGCTGGACCGGCGACCGCTGGTCGTACACCGGCCACCGGGACCGGCTGGCGGCCGGGGAGCCCCCGCAGCCCCGGGTCGACGACGCCGTGACGGCCGCCCGCAAGCTCGCCCAGCGCGAGCGCGAGCAGACCCGGCTGGACGTCCAGGAGGCGCTGGACGACCCGCTGGCGATGGCCGAGCACCGGCTCTCCGGGGAGGCGTTCAGCGGAGTGGTGACCGAGGTGGTGCCGGACTACGACACCACCGGCCGCTCCCCCAAGCCGCGCCCGCTGGTGACGGTGCGCACCGGTGACCGCCCGCACGCCGACCCGGGCCGGGAGGTGCACCGGGTCCGGGCGGCGCCGGGGCCGGAGGCGGGGTCGGCACCGGCGCAGAAGGCGGTGATCGCCGCCGTCGACCCGGAGGCGGGCACCGTCACCGTGCGGGTGCTGTCCGGCATGGGGCGGAAGAAGGAGCCCGAGCCGGGGAGCCTGCCCGAGCCGGGCGAGCGGGTGACCTTCACCCTGTTCGAGCTGACGGTCCGGCAGGCCGCGCCGCTGCCCGATCCGGACGACACCCCGTGGACGCACGGCGGCCCGCCCGGGGCCGTCGTCACCGTGCTGCCGGCCGTGCCCGGTACAGGCACCGGTACAGGCACTGGCACTGGCACAGACACAGACACAGGCACCGACGCCGGCAGCGGCACCGCCGAGGACTGGGAGTGATCCGGCCGATGAGCAGCACCGAGCAGACCGCCCCGCCCGGCGGCCCCGGCGACCCGGCCGGGGACCCGACACCCGGAGCGGCGGCCGACGCGGCGGTGGCCCGGATCCTGGAGGCGACCGTCCGCCCCGCCGTCGGCGCGCCGCGCGGTGTCGTGGTGGACTCGCCGCCCGGGGCCGGCAAGTCGACCCTGGTGGTGCGCGCCGCCCGGGAGCTGGTGGCCGCCGGGGAGCGGCTGATGATCGTCGCCCAGACCAACGGCCAGGTGGACGACCTGGTCGACCGGCTGGCCGTCAAGGCCCCCGATCTGACGATCGGCCGGCTGCACGCGGCGGACGCCCGCCCGGGGCCCGAGGTGCTGCGCCACGCCAATGTGACGCCCTCGGACAAGGTCGCCGAGCTCGCCGAGCTGGACGTGGTGATCTCCACCTCGGCCAAGTGGCAGTGGGTGCGGGCCGAGCAGCCGTGGCGGCACGCGATCGTCGACGAGGCGTACCAGATGCGCTCGGACGCGCTGCTGGCGGTGGCCCGGCTGTTCGAGCGGGCGCTGTTCGTCGGCGACCCGGGCCAGCTGGACCCGTTCACCGTGGTCGGCACCGAGCAGTGGGCGGGCCTGTCCTACGACCCCTCGGGCAGCGCGGTGGTCACCCTGCTCGCGCACAACCCGCAGATCCGGCCGCACCGGCTGCCGGTGTCCTGGCGGCTGCCGGCCAGCGCGGCGCCGCTGATCTCCGGCGCGTTCTACCCGTTCACCCCGTTCCGTTCGGGCACCGGGCCCGGGGACCGGCGGCTGACGGCGGCGGTGCGGCCGGACGGTTCGGCCCTGGATGCGGCGATCGACCGGGCGGCCGAGCACGGCTGGGCCCTGCTGGAACTGCCCGCCCGGCACACCGTGCGGACCGATCCGCAGGCGGTCGCGGCGGTGGCGGCGACCGTGCGGCGGCTGCTGGACCGGGGGCTGACCGCCCACTCCGAGCAGGGGTCGGCCCCGCTCACGGCGGACCGGGTCGCGGTCGGCACGGCCCACCGGGACCAGGCGGCGGCGGTCCGGGCGGCGCTGGTCAAGGTCGGGGTGCCGGTGGACGGGGCGGCCGGCCCGGCGGTGACGGTGGACACCGCGAACCGGCTGCAGGGCCGGGAGTACGACGTCACGGTGGTGCTGCACCCGCTCTCCGGGCGGCCGGACGCGACGGCGTTCCACCTGGAGACCGGCCGGCTGTGCGTGCTCGCCTCCCGGCACCGGCACGCCTGCATCGTGGTGGCCCGGGCCGGGATCGCGGAGCTGCTGGACGAGCATCCGGCCACCGAACCGGTGCAGTTGGGTGTCCCGGTCGCCTTCCCCGACGGGTGGGAGGCCAATCACCGGGTGCTGCACCACCTGTCCGGGCACCGGGTGCGGCTGGGCGGTTCCTGAGGCCGGGCGGCCCGGCCCGCCCGGCGCCGCCAGGGGTGCGGCCGGGGTGCGGCCGGG
>NZ_JZWY01000311.1:0-1432 GCF_000966955.1 Streptomyces sp. NRRL S-495 | reverse complement strand
GCGGACGCCCGGTGGGGAGACGGCGGGCGCCCGGCGGACGCACGCCCCCGGCGCGTCCGCCGGGAATAGCGCCCGGACGCGCACCGTTCCGTTACCGGCCGCCGGCGCGAGACAATGGACGGCGGCCACGACCGGGCGGCGCCCGTCCCGAGCAACTGTCGCCCGCCCCCATCGAGCACCCGGAGGTGTCCGTCCATGCCCGACTCCCAGGCGCAGGCGTCCGACCCGAGCGGCCCCGCCGCGGCGGCCGGTCCCGGTGCGGGCGCCGGTGCGGCGCCCGGCCGGCGGCAGCGTCCGGTGCAGCTGCTGTTCGAGCCGCAGGCCGACGAACCGGAGCCGGAGCGCTTCTTCGACCTGGAGTCGATCGACGACCCGGCCGAGCTGCTGCGCCGCTCCACCGAGCTGGCCCTGGCCTTCCGGGCGGCGGCCGAGCGGGCGACCGACTTCCAGGCGGTCGCGGCCGCGCAGCTGGCGGATCCGCGCCGTTTCGACGCGCTGCCCGAGACCGAGATCGCGGCCCGGGCGGACTGGACCCCGGACTACGCGGCCAAGATGATCGAGTACGGCCGCAGCCTGCTCCAGCCCCGGCGGCACGAGGACTGACCCCGGCCCGGGCGGCCGTCCGGCCCCCGGACCGCCGCCGTCGGGGTCCGACGCCTCTGGCATATGCCGGAGGAAGCGGAAGGGTACGCCCGTGCCCGCCCCGCTGTCCGGCGAACCGGAGTTTCCCTCCCGGCCACGGCCCGGACACCCCAGGCTGCTCTCCGTGGACATCTGGACCTATCAGTCGGTGGAGTACGTGACCGTGGCCGGGGAGGCCTGGCTCGCCTCCGCCAGCGAGTACCCCCGCAGCATGCGCGCCCTCTGGGAGTCCCGGCCGTGGGCGCCCTCGGTACTGCCCTGCGGCCGGGCCTTCGACGTGATCAGCATGCCGTCGCTGTTCGGCCGCCGGGTGCTGGACGAGCTGTGGGCCTCCGGTCCCGGCTGCGGGCCGGTGGCGGTCTTCCGGGGGCGGACCCTGCTGTTCGTGCAGCCCGGGGCGGCCCCCCGGCTGCGCCGGCTGCTGGCCTGGGAGGAGTGGGCCCGGGACGTTCCGCCGCTGCTCTGCCACGGCAAGGGCGACACGGTGACCGTGCCGCCGGTGCAGCGGATGGTGAACAGCCCGGACTCGCCCGGACTGGGCGCCGGGCGGTGGATCGTCGCCCCGGAGAGCCGGGAACCCTGGCTGCCGGGCGCCTCCGTCGTCCTCTGGGCCTGCGTCCGGGCGGCCCGCGAGCCGGTCGCCGCGGTCTGACCACCCACGTCGAACCCGGGCCGGACGCCGGCCCGGGAGGTGCGGGTATTCGATTTTGGCCGGACCGCGCCCCGCTGCTAGAGTCCTCTCTGTCAGCAGGCGCCGCTAGCTCAGTTGGTTAGAGCAGCTGACTCTTAA
>NZ_JZWY01000310.1:0-4972 GCF_000966955.1 Streptomyces sp. NRRL S-495 | reverse complement strand
CCCTGGCGGCGCACAGACAATCGGAAGGCCCCTCGCGCGAGCGGGGGGCCTTCCGGCGTTTCCGGGCACCCCCGGGGCACCGACGACGACCGGGCCGCCGCCCGCCGAAGCGGACGACGGCCCGGAAGAGTCCGGCCACCGGACCGGGCGGGCCTCAGCGGCCGCGCAGCTCCCGGTAGCGTGCCACCAGCGCGGCGGTGGAGCTGTCCAGCTGCTCCGTGCCCTCACCGGTCAGCAGCACCGGCTCGATCCGCTTGGCGAGCACCTTGCCCAGCTCGACGCCCCACTGGTCGAAGGAGTCGATGTTCCAGATCGCGCCCTGCACGAACACCTTGTGCTCGTAGAGGGCGACCAGCTGGCCGAGCACCGAGGGGGTCAGCGCACCGGCCAGCACGGTGGTGGTCGGGTGGTTGCCCCGGAAGGTCTTGTGCGGGACCAGCTCGGCCGGAACGCCCTCGGCGGCGACCTCCTCCGGCGTCCGGCCGAAGGCCAGCGCCTGGGTCTGGGCGAAGAAGTTGGCGAGCAGCAGGTCGTGCTGGGCGACCAGGCCCGGCAGCAGGTCGGCGACCGGCTCGGCGAAGCCGATGAAGTCCGCCGGGATCGTCTTCGTGCCCTGGTGCAGCAACTGGTAGTAGGCGTGCTGGCCGTTGGTGCCCGGGGTGCCCCAGACCACCGGGCCGGTCTGCCAGCTCACCGGCTTCCCGTCGCGGTCCACCGACTTGCCGTTGGACTCCATGTCGAGCTGCTGGAGGTAGGCGGTGAACTTCGACAGGTAGTGCGAGTACGGCAGCACCGCGTGCGCCTGGGCGTCGAAGAAGGCGCCGTACCAGACCCCGAGCAGGCCGAGCAGCAGCGGGACGTTCTCCTCCGGCGGGGCAGTGCGGAAGTGCTCGTCGACCAGGTGGAAGCCGTCGAGCATCTCCCGGAACGCGTCCGGGCCGATGGCGATCATCAGCGAGAGGCCGATCGCCGAGTCGTAGGAGTAGCGGCCGCCGACCCAGTCCCAGAACTCGAACATGTTCGCGGTGTCGATGCCGAAGTCCGCGACGCCCTCGGCGTTGGTGGAGAGCGCGACGAAGTGCTTGGCGACCGCGTCGGTGTCCGCACCCAGCTCGGTGAGCAGCCAGTTCCGGGCCGAGACCGCGTTGGTGATGGTCTCGATGGTGGTGAAGGTCTTGGACGCGACGACGAACAGCGTCTCGGCGGCGTCCAGGTCGCGGACGGCCTCGTGCAGGTCGGCGCCGTCCACGTTGGAGACGAAGCGGACGTCGAGGTCGCGCTGGGTGAAGGAGCGCAGCACCTCGTGGGCCATCGCGGGGCCGAGGTCGGAGCCGCCGATGCCGATGTTGACGACGGCGCGGATCCGCTTGCCGGTGTGGCCGCGCCACTCGCCGCCGCGGACCTGCTCGGCGAAGGCGGCCATCCTGTCCAGCACCGCGTGCACGGCGGGGACGACGTTCTCGCCGTCGACCTCGATCACGGCGTCGCGCGGGGCGCGCAGCGCGGTGTGCAGGACGGCGCGGTCCTCGGTGGTGTTGATCCGCTCGCCGCGGAACATCGCGTCCCGCAGGGCGGCGACACCGGTGGCCCCGGCCAGCTCGCGCAGCAGTGCCAGGGTCTCGTCGGTGACGAGCTGCTTGGCGTAGTCGATGTGCAGGTCGCCGACCTGGAGGGTGTAGCGGCGGCCGCGCTCCGGGTCGGCGGCGAACAGCTCGCGCAGGTGAGTGTCGCCGAACTCCTCCCGGTGCTTGGCGAGGGCGGCCCACTCCGGGGTGCGATCCAGCGGGGTACGGGCGTCGGCGCGGGTCTCCGACATCGGTGGCTCCTCGTTTCCTCGGGTACAGATACCGGCAGGTCCGGGCGGGAGGGTTTCGCGCGGCCGTGCGGGTCCTGGGGGTGCGCCGACTCCGTTGACGGCCTTGCCCGGGGTCAGCCTATGCAACGCCGGGGGCCCCGGCGCACATTCCGTTCGTCGGCGTCCGGTCGGGGTTCCCGCTGTTCGGGCGGGCTTCGCGGGGTGGCCGTCCGGCCGTCACGGTCCGTCCGTCCGACCCGCCGTGGGGTCGCCCGGACGGACGGGCCGTCACTTCCGTTCGGACCGCAGGTCGAGGCCGCGCAGCACCCGGTCGACGAGTTCCGGGTCGGCGCCGGGCTCGGCGCGGGCGACCAGCATCTCGCGCCGGGAGGCGGCGATCATCTCCTGTTCGACGCTGTGCGCCGCGCGCCACTGGGCGAGCCGCAGCTTGGCCTCGCTGGCCTCCTCCTCGGCGTAGTTCTCGGGGCAGAGCCGGGCCAGCCGGTCGTGCTGACGGTCCCGCAGGCGGTCGGCGACCTCGGCGGGCAGCTTGTCGGCCTCCTCCAGCTCGCCGAGCCGGCGCAGTCCGGCCTTGGCCGCCCGCCACCACAGCAGCCGGACCTCCTGCTCGTGCCGGTCGTGGTCGAGGTCGAGGTGCAGCCGCTTGGCCATCCAGGGCAGGGTGAGGCCCTGGACCAGCAGGGTGAAGAGCACCACGCTGAAGGCGATGAAGACCAGTCGGCCGCGCTCCGGGAAGGCCTCGCCGGTGTCGACGGTGAGCGGGATCGCGAGGGCCAGGGCGACGGTGGCGACCCCGCGCATCCCGGACCACCAGAGCACCACGCTCTCCTGCCAGCTGATCGGGGTGTCCTCCTCGGAGTCGGCCCGCAGCCGCCGGGAGAGCCAGCCGGCCGGGAGCAGCCAGAGCAGCCGGACCGCCACCACGACGGCGATCACCACGGCGGCGTCGCCGAGCATGCCGGTCCAGCCGGAGCCGGCCTCCTTGAGGACGGTGGCGAGTTCGAGGCCGATCAGGCCGAAGGCGAAGCCGGTGATGAGGATCTCGACGATCTCCCAGAAGGCGTTGCCGACCAGCCGGTAGGCGACGGCGTCGGCGTCGGCGGCCCGTTCGGCGAGGTAGAGGCCGCAGACGACGACGGCGAGCACGCCGGAGCCGTGGATCTCCTCGGCCAGGCTGTAGGCGGCGAACGGCACCAGCAGGTTGAGCGCGACCTGCTGGGTGGGGTCCTCCAGGTAGGAGGCGAGCTTGGTGTTGGCCCAGCCGAGGGCGACGCCGATGACGACCGCGAGCACGGCCGAGAGCACGAAGCGCAGCACCGCGTCACCGCCGGAGAAGTCGCCGCCGACCACGGCGTCGATGGCCAGCGAGTAGACGACGATCGCGGTGACGTCGTTGAACAGGCCCTCGCTCTCCAGGATGGCGACCAGTCGGCGGGGCAGTCCGACGCTGCCGGCCACCGCGACGGCGGCGACCGGGTCGGGCGGGGAGACCAGGGCGCCGACCGCGATGGCGGCGGCGAGCGGCAGGCCGGGCAGCAGCCAGTGCACGGTGCCGGCGACGGCCACGGTGGTGACCACGACCAGGGCGACGGCGAGCAGCAGGATGGAGCGGATGTTGGCCTTGAAGTAGCGGACCGAGGAGCGCCGGGCGACGGCGAAGATCAGCGGTGGCAGGACCAGCGGCAGGATCAGCTCGGGTTCGATCGCGATGTCCGGGATCTGCGGGATCAGCGCCATGGCGATGCCGAGCAGGGTCATCAGGACCGGCTGCGGCACCCCCGTCCGGCGGGCCAGCGGCATGGTCACCACGGAGGCGAGCAGCACCAGGAAGAGCAGGGGCAGCTGGCCCACGGGAGGTCCTCTCGATGGCGGGCGGGTGGTCGAACGCGGATGCGAGCCGAACTACGGATGCGGATGCGGACCCGGAGCACGGACCCGGACATGGCCCGGGCCGCCGTCGAGGATAAATCTGACAATGATCTCAACTCGGGCGACACGCCGGAGAGGGGTTGACCTCAAGCGCGCTTCAGATTCGATGATCGGAGCCTCGCCGTTCGGACCGACAGGGGACCGCGGCACCCGGCAGGACCCGACAGCACGTGACAGGAGCGCCCGGCATGAAGGCAGTGACCGTCCCCCGGTTCGGCGGCCCCGAGGAGCTGCGGGTGACCACCGTGCCCGACCCCGTCCCCGGCCCGGGCCAGGTCCGGATCCGGGTCTACGCCGCCGGGGTGCAGCCGGTGGACCTCGCGATCCGGGAGGGCCGGGCGCCGTACGGCGTCGAGCTCGTCCCCGGGCTGACCCCGGGCAACGAGTTCGCCGGGGTGGTCGACACCCTCGGCCCCGGCGTCGACGGCTGGGCGGTCGGCGACGAGGTGCTGGGCTTCCGGGTGCTCGGCTGCGCCGCCGAACTGGTCGTCGCCGACGCGGAGCGGCTGGTGCGCAAGCCGGCCGGGATGCCGTGGGAGCACGCCGGGGCGCTGTCCGCCTCCGGGCAGACCGCGCACGTCGGGCTCACCGCGCTGAAGGTCGGCGAGGGCGACACCGTGCTCGTGCACGGCGCCGCGGGCGGGGTCGGCACGGTCGCCGTCCAGCTGGCCCGGGCCTGGGGCGCCACGGTGGTCGGCACCGCGAGCGAGCGCAACCACGAGTACCTGCGGGCGCTCGGCGCGATCCCGGTCGGCTACGGCGAGGGGCTGGTCGAGCGGGTCGGGGCGGTGGCGCCGCAGGGGGTGGACGCGGCCTTCGACCTGGCCGGGCGCGGGGCGCTGGAGGCCTCCGTCGAGCTGGTCGCCGACCGGTCCAGGATCGGCACCGTGGTCGACTACCCGGTGGCCGCGCGGCTGGGCGCCGTCGGCATCAGGGGCGAGCGGACGGCGGCCCGGCTGGCCGAGCTGGTCCGGCTCTGGGAGGCGGGCGGGCTGCGGCTGGAGATCGCCGAGACCTTCCCGCTGGAGCGGGTGGCCGACGCCCACCGGCTGGTCGGCACCGGGCACGTGCGGGGGAAGGTCGTCCTCGTCCCCTGACCGGCACGGCGGTCCGGACCGTCCGGGGGGGCGGTCCGGACCGATTGTGTGTTTCCGCCGCTGACCAGGTAAAGTCTCTCCCGTCAGCAGGCGCCGCTAGCTCAGTTGGTTAGAGCAGCTGACTCTTAAT
>NZ_JZWY01000309.1:0-1453 GCF_000966955.1 Streptomyces sp. NRRL S-495 | reverse complement strand
CTCGCAGCAGCGAGGGGGCCTTCGGCGTTCCGCCCCGGCCCCCGGTCGGGGGCCGGGGACCGGTCAGTGCGGGATCGCGGCGATCAGCTCGGAGGCGCCCTGCCGCTTGAGGGCCAGCGCGGTCGCGGTGCCGAGGTCCTCCGGGCTCAGCGAGCCCGCCCACTCGTGGGCGTCCAGGACCTGCTTGCCGTCCGGGGTGAAGACCCGGCCGCGCAGCGAGAGGCGGCCGTCCTCCTCGGCCTTGGCCCAGCCGGCGATCGGCGAGTTGCAGTGCCCCTGGAGCACGTGCAGGAACATCCGCTCGGCGCTCGCCTCGCGCCAGGTCGCGTGGTCGCCGAGGCCGGCGACGGCGTCGATGGTGGCGGTGTCGTCGGCGCGGCACTGCAGGGCGAGGATCCCGGCGCCGATCGGCGGGCACATCACCTCGACCGGCAGCACCTCGCTGATCCGCGCGGTCTCGCCGATCCGCTCCAGCCCGGACAGCGCGAGCAGCAGGGCGTCCGCCTCCCCCGCCGCCAGCTTGGCCAGCCGGCTGTTGGCGTTGCCGCGGATCGGCACGTACTCCAGGTGCGGGTGGGAGGCCGAGAGCTGGGCCCGCCGGCGGACCGAGGAGGTGCCGATCCGGGTGCCGGGCGGCAGCTCGTCCAGGGTCAGACCGTCGGGGTGGACCAGCGCGTCCCGGATGTCGTCGCGGCGCAGGTGGGCCGCGAACACGGTGCCGGCCGGCAGCGGGCGGTCGGCCGGCACGTCCTTGAGGCAGTGGACCGCGAGGTCCGCCTCACCGGCGAGCAGCGCGGCGTCCACCTCCTTGGTGAAGGCGCCCTTGCCGCCGAGCCGGGCCAGGTCGCCCATCCAGCGGTCGCCGGAGGTGGTCACCGGAACCACCTCGGTGCGCACCCCCGGGTGCAGGGCGGCGAGTTCGGCCCTGACCCGCTCGACCTGGGCCAGCGCCATCGGCGAGGAGCGGGAGACGATCCGGATCAACTCTGCGGTGGTCATTGCTGGATGATAGGTCGTCAGCGGGCCCGGCCGGGCATCGGGTCACCCGGCCGGCGGTGCCGTCGGGGCCGGGGCAGGGGCCGGGGACAGTCCGGGGAGCCGGGCTATCACGTGCTCGGCCACCACCAGGTTGATCAGCCAGCAGGTCCAGGCGGCGGTCGCGTAGGCCTGCTCGAACGGGACGCCCGCGAGGTCCATCACCGGCAGCCAGATCCGCAGGGTCGCGGCGGCGAGGATCAGCGCGTACGAGCGGACCGCCCAGGCGCGGTGCCGGAGGATGTCGCGGCGCCGGGCCGCCCGCCAGGCCAGGACCGAGGAGAGCAGCAGCAGGACGGCCAGCCCGGTGAAGCCGATCGGCGCGACCGGGCCGACCAGGCCCCTGGGCGCCATCAGCAGGCCGCCGGTGCCGGCGGCCAGGACGGCGAGCAGGTAGAGCCGGCCGGTCAGCCGGTGC
>NZ_JZWY01000300.1:0-8285 GCF_000966955.1 Streptomyces sp. NRRL S-495 | reverse complement strand
AGGCTTCGTCGCTCACCCCGCCAGTCTGCCCGTTGCCCGGCGCGAACGGACGGCGCGTCCGGTGGTCGCGCGCCGGTCGACCACCGCACCCGCCCCGCGCCCGGCCCACGCCCGCCCCGCGCTCACCCCTCCGGGCAGGCGGCCACCCGGCCTCAGGCGCCGCCGAGCACGATCCGGCGCACCCCCGCCACGCCCGCCCAGCGGTCGGGGTCGGTGCACCGCCGGCCGTCCAGCAGCACCCTGACGCCCGGCAGGTCGCCCGGGGCCAGCTCCCGGTACTCCGGGTGGTCCGCCTGCAGCACCGCCGCCGCCACCGGCTCGCCCCCGTACGCGGGCAGGCCCAGCGCCGTCAGTTCCCCCGCCGGGTACAGCGGGTCGGCCACGTACGGCCGGGCGCCCGCCGCCCGCAGCGCCTCCACCAGCGGGAACACCCCCGAGTAGGCGGTCTCCTTGACCCCGCCCCGGTACGCGGCGCCGAGCACCAGCACGCCCTGCCCGGCGATCCCGCCCTCCAGCGCGCCGTCCAGCACCCCGACCGCGTAGGCCGGCATCTCCAGGTTGGCCGCCCGGGCCGCGCGGACCACCGTCGCCGAGGGGTCGTTCCACAGGTAGAGCCGCGGGTAGACCGGGATGCAGTGCCCGCCGACCGCGATGCCCGGCCGGTGCAGATGGCTGAACGGCTGCGAGTTGCAGGCGTCGGCGACGGCGGCGAAGTCCACCCCGATCCGGTCCGCGTACCGGGCGAACTGGTTGGCCAGCGCGATGTTGACGTCCCGGTAGGTGGTCTCGGCGAGCTTGGCGAACTCCGCCGCCTCGGCGGACTCCAGCTCCCACACCCCGTTCGGCCGGCCCTGCGCCGTCAGTTCGGGCCGCGGGTCGAAGTCCAGCACCGCGCGGTAGAACTCGGCGCCGCGCCGGGTGGCGGCCGGGTCGGTCCCGCCGACCAGCTTGGGGTAGCGGCGCAGGTCGGCGAAGACCCGGCCGGTGCGGACCCGCTCCGGGCTGAAGACCAGCGCGAAGTCCCGGCCCGGGGTCAGCCCGGAGCCGGCCGCCAGGCGCGGCGCCCACCGGCCCCGGGTGACGCCCACCGGCAGGGTGGTCTCGTAGCTGACCAGCGTGCCCCGGCGCAGCCCGGCCGCGACCGCGTCGGTGGCGGCGTCGAGCAGGGTGAAGTCGGGCGTGCCGTCGGCGGCGGTGACCAGCGGGACGACCAGGACGACCGCCTCGGCCCCGGCGACGGCGGCCGAGGTGTCGGTGGTGGCGCGCAGCCTGCCCTCGGCGACCACCCGTTTGAGCGCCTCGTCCAGTCCGGCCTCCCGGGGGAACGGCGGCCGGCCCTGGTTGACCGCCTCGACCACCGGCGGGGCGACGTCGGCGCCGGTCACCCGGTGCCCCTTGGCGGCGAACTGGACGGCGAGCGGCAGGCCGAGCTTGCCCAGGCCCACCACACAGATGTCGAGCGGGCTCATCGCCGTCCCCCGTTCCGGCCGTCGGCGGCCACCGCGTCGGCGAGCCGGCGCCAGACCGGGTAGCCGCGCAGCCGGCGGCGCACCTGGGCGGGCACCGCGCCGCGCCAGAGCTGCTGCACCAGCGTGGGCGGCGGTGGCCCGGTCTCCCCGCCCGCCTCCGGGTCCACCGGCGCCTCCGCCCGCTCCTCCCCGAGCAGGAACAGCTCGTCCGCGAGCCCGACCGCGCCGTCCCGGAACACCGGGTAGGCCGCGTACCGCCGCCGGACCCCGTCCGCCCCGGTCTCCGACACCTCCGGCGGTGCGCCGTGCTCCGCCTCGTACCCGATCAGTTCGCGCAGTTCCTCGTACCGCCCGGTGGCGGCCAGCTCCAGCCGGACCCGGTCGGGCACCGCGAGCCGGTGGTACACCTCGCGGGCGCCGAACTGCCGGACGAGCTCGCCGACCCCGTCGCAGACCTGGTCCCGCAGCCCGGCGTCGAGGGCGAGCAGGCCCTGCTGGAGCAGCTGCGGCACCTCCCAGCCGAAGTGCCGCGCCCTGATGGCGTCCAGCTGCCCGCCGGGCGCGGCCAGTTCGGCGGCCACCCACTGCACGGCCGCGACCCCGCGGACCCGGTCCAGCGCGCCGGCCCGCTGGGTGACGTTGCCCCGGTCCTCGCGCAGCACCAGGAAGTAGTGGTCGTAGTCGGCGAGGACCGAGATCCGGCGGGCCCGCAGGCAGGCGGCGAGGGTGAAGGGCTGGTCGGAGTAGACCTTCAGCTCCTCCTTGCGTGCCAGGTTGTGCCGCCGGAGCAGGTCGAGCCGGAACAGCTTGGTGTCGGCGAGCGCCCAGGCCAGTGCGGAGTCCTCGAAGCCGACCGAGGCGGCGGTGGCGTCGAAGATGCCCTGCGGCACCAGCCGCCCGTTCACCCCGACCTGCTTGGGGATCAGGACGTCCGACCCCCAGTCGTCGGCGGAGGCGACCATCCGGGCCAGGGCCTCGTCGCCGAGCCAGTCGTCGGCGCCGAGGAAGAGCACGTAGCGGCCTCGGGCGAGCGCCAGCCCCCGGTTGGTCGGCGCGGCCGGGCCGCCGGAGTTGGCCTGGTGGACGACCTGGAACAGCCCGGGGTGCCGGGCCGCGTAGGTGTCGAGCAGTTCGCCGCCGCCGTCCGTGGAACCGTCGTCGACCGCGACCACCTCCATGCGCGCGTGCCCGATGGTCTGCCGGACCAGCGAGTCCAGACAGGCGGTCAGGTACGGCATGGTGTTGTAGACCGCGATCACCACGGTCACGTCGGGTTCGGTCATCGGGCGCTGCCCTCCGGTGCGCGGGTCGCCGAGCGGTCGCCGCCCGGCGACGCGCCGTCCGCGGAACGGGGCGGGCGGCGCGTCGCCGGGCGATACAAGGTCAACTCGGCGGCACGCCGTGGGGTCACGTCCACCACCCGCACGAGCGAGGCGGACCGAACGCCCGGCCGAGTACGGAACACCCGGCCCCCCGGGACAGCGAGCCCCGACCGCCCGGCGAACGCTCAGCCGATCGCGACCTCGGCGTACATCCGGGCGAT
This sequence comes from Streptomyces sp. NRRL S-495, assembly GCF_000966955.1. NCBI lineage: Bacteria > Bacillati > Actinomycetota > Actinomycetes > Kitasatosporales > Streptomycetaceae > Streptomyces > Streptomyces sp. NRRL S-495. The sequence continues at coordinate 5,273 of NZ_JZWY01000300.1, read as the reverse complement.
CACGTCCTCGATCGCCGGCTCCCGCACCGACAGGTCGACCAGCGGGTACCGGGCGGCGACGGCCGCCACCACCGGGGCCGCGCTCTCCTGCGCCGGGAAGGCCAGCCACTGGCGCGGGCCCTCCACCCGGACCACCCGGGCGCCGGGCACCTCGATCGGCGGGTGGCTCCCGGCCAGGTCGACGACCAGGGTCCGCTCGCTGTCCCCGGCCGCGTGCAGGGCCTCAAGACCGCCGTCGTGGACCACCCGGCCGTGGTCGATCACCATGACCCGGTCACACAGCTGCTCGATGTCGGTGAGGTCGTGGGTGGTGAGCAGCACCGTGGTGCCGAGGTCGCGGTTGACCTCGCGCAGGAAGTCCCGCACCTTGGCCTTGCTGACCACGTCCAGGCCGATGGTCGGCTCGTCGAGGTACAGCACCCGCGGGTCGTGCAGCAGGGCGGCGGCGAGGTCGCCGCGCATCCGCTGGCCGAGCGAGAGCTGGCGGACGGGCGTGTCGAGCAGCGCGCCGAGGTCGAGCAGTTCGACGCAGCGGTCCAGGTTGGCGCGATATCGGTGGTCGGGGATCCGGTAGAGCCGGCGGGCGAGTTCGTAGGAGTCGCGCAGCGGGAGGTCCCACCAGAGCGTGGTGCGCTGTCCGAAGACGACGCCGATCCGGCGGGCCAGGGCGACCCGTTCCCGGGCCGGGTCGACGCCGGCGACGCGCAGCCGTCCGGCGGTGGGGACGAGGATGCCGGTCAGCATCTTGATGGTGGTGGACTTGCCGGCGCCGTTCGGGCCGATGTAGCCGACGCACTCGCCGGCCTCGACGGTGAAGGTCAGCCCGTCGACGGCGCGCACCTCGCGCTTCTCCCGCCGCAGCCGGCCGGTCTTGGCCCGGACGGTGAAGGTGCGGCGGACGTCGTCGAGTTCGATCAGTGCCATGGTGCTTCCTCAGGTGTCGGGGAGTGGGGGTCAGCCGCCGGCGCCGCGGTAGGCGCGCAGCCCGGCCCGCCAGGCCAGGCCGGCAGCGGTCAGGGCGCACGCGGCCGCGAGCGGCGAGGCGTACTGGAAGGCGGTGGGCAGGCCCAGCGGGTCGGGCCGGTCGAGGATCCGCAGCGCCGGCAGCCAGTTGACGAAGGCCAGCGGCACGCCGAACACGGTGCCGGCGACGAGCTCCTTGGCGAAGACGGTCGGCGGGTACTGCAGCACGGTGGCGCCGCCGTAGGTGAAGGAGTTCTGGAGCTCCTTGGCCTCGCCCCACCAGAACTGGAGGCTGGCGAAGCCGATGAAGACCGCGGCGAAGATCAGCGTGCCGCAGACCACCAGGACCGGCAGCAGCAGCACCCGGTCCCAGGTCCAGTGGACGTCCAGCGCGGTCAGCGACCAGAGCAGCACGGCGGCGGCCTGGGCGGGCCGGCCGAGCCGGCGCAGCGAGAACCGCTCGGCGCACAGCTGGGCGAGCGCGGGCGCGGGCCGGACCAGCATGATGTCCAGCGTGCCGGTGCGGATCCGCTCGCCCAGGGCGTCGATCGAGCCGACGAAGAGGTTCGCCAGGCCGAGGGCCAGCGCCGAGGTGCCGTAGAGGAAGCCGAGTTCGGGCAGCGTCCAGCCGCCGAGGGTGTCGGTGTGGCGGAACATCAGGACGATCACGGCGAAGTCGAGGAAGGTCACCACGACGTTGGCGCAGAGCATCATCACGAACGACGCCCGGTAGGACATGATCGCCCTGGTCCACATGGCGGCGGCGAGCCACCAGGAGCGCGCCGCCCACGCCACCCGGGCGGCCGGCGACTCGCGGGTGACGGCGGGGAGGGGCGCCCGGGTCACGACAGCCTGGTCAGCCACCCTGGACCACCACCTTGCGGGTCGCCAGCAGCTGGACCAGCCGGCCGGCCGCGAGCAGGACGACGGCCCAGCCGAGCTGGAAGCCGAGCGCGCCGAGCAGGCCGGGGCCGGTGACGCGCTCCAGGAAGACGTCGGTGGGCACCTTCACCAGCGCCGCCCAGGGCAGCAGCGGGGCGAGGTCGCCGAGCAGGCCGGGGAAGAGCGCGAGCGGCAGCAGCATCCCGGAGAAGAACATCGACACCACCAGGGTCACCGAGCGCACGCCCTCGGAGTCCTGCAGCCAGAAGCCGGTGAGCGAGACGAGGAAGCGCACCCCGAAGCTGACCACCACCGCGAGCAGGGTGGCGAGCAGGAAGTACACCCAGGTCAGCGGGTGTTCGGGCAGCCGGACGCGGAAGGCCAGGGAGCCGACCAGCATCGGCGGCACGCCCCGGGCGAGCAGGTGGAAGGCGGCCCGGCCGAGGTCGGTGGCCAGCCACCAGCCCTGGAAGTCCACCGGGCGGTAGAGGTCGATGGCGATGTCCCCGCTGCGGAAGCGCTCCTGGACGTCGTCCTGGAAGCCGCCGCCCATGACGGCGACGGTGACCAGCAGCCCCTGGCTGACCCAGATGTAGGTGACCGCGGTGACCTCGTCGTAGCCGCCGAGTCCGGGGCGGGCGTGCCAGAGGGCGAGGAAGGTGGAGGCGAGGATGAAGCCGAAGACGGTGTTGGTGAAGGCCCCGGCGAGGCTGGCGGCCCGGTAGGTGGAGAAGCGCCGGAACGCGCCCCGGGCGACGGCCGCGTAGAGGCGCAGGGCTGCATGGAGGTCCGGGGCGAAGCCGCCCGGGGCGGCGGCGGCCGGACGCGGCGGGCGCGGGGGCGCGGGGGTGTCGCCGACGGGATCAGGAGGATGGAGCCCAGCGTTCTGCATATTGTCTCCTTGTCGACAAAGAGCGGCGCAGGGAGACCCCTGGCCGCGGGAGCGCATGCCGGACCGGCCCCGGCCACCGCACCCGGGGGGTACCGGACTGGCGGGCGGAGCTGAACCGGGCCGAGGCCCGAACCGGCTGCGCTATGTTGTTAGCACCTTTCACCGTAGCGCCGGACAACCCGGTGCGCACCCGGTTTTCCCCCGACCGCCCGGCGCCGCCCCGCCACCTGATCCACGGTCAAATAGCACATAATCTCGGCATGACCTTGAGCACCGCCCGCCGTGCCAGACGGGCCGCCCGCCGCGAGGCGCGCCGCGCCCTGCCGCTCCGGCGGCGGCTGCTGCCCACCTGGCGGATCTGCCTCGGCACCGTGTTCGGCGCCCTGCTGATCGCCGTCGGCGCCTTCGCCGTGCTCTACGTCATCGTCCCGCTGCCCGACCCCAACGCCCAGGCCGTCGCCCAGAGCAACATCTACCTCTACGCCGACGGCGTCACCGAGATCGCCCGCACCGGAGCCGTCAACCGCACCGATGTCGGCATCGAGCGGATCCCCGTCAACACCCGGCAGGCCGTCGTCTCCGCCGAGGACCGCACCTTCTACCAGAACCGCGGCATCGACCTGAAGGGCATGGTCCGGGCCGGCTGGAACACCCTGACCGGCCAGGGCATGCAGGGCGGTTCCACCATCACCCAGCAGTACGTCAAGAACTACTACCTCACCCAGAGCCGGACCATCGAACGCAAGGGCCGCGAACTCCTGATCGCCCTCAAGGTCGACCAGCAGCGCGACAAGAACGAGATCCTCGCCGGCTACCTCAACACCAGCTACTTCGGCCGCGGCGCCTACGGCATCCAGAGCGCCGCCCGCGCCTACTACGGCATCGACGTCTCCGAACTCACCCTCCCGCAGAGCGCCTACCTCGCCGCCCTGCTCCAGGCCCCCAGCGCCTACGACGTGAAGACCGCGACCCCCGCCAACCGCGAACGCGCCCTCGCCCGCTGGCAGTACACCCTCGACGGCATGGTCCAGCTCGGCTTCATCAGCGCCACCGAACGCGCCGACGCCGCCTTCCCCGACCCCCTCGACCCGCAGCCCGCCACCGGCCTGGCCGGCCAGGCCGGCTACCTGGTCGGCGTCGCCGACGACTACCTGGTCACCAACCGCATCCTCGACTCCGCCACCCTCAAGGCCGGCGGCTGGCGCATCACCACCACCTTCGACCAGGACAAGCAGGACGCCTTCGCACGCGCCGTCCACGACGAACTCACCGACGAACTCGACCCCGCCGCCCGGCCCGCCACCGACACCGACGTCCGGGTCGCCGGCGCCTCCGTCGAACCCGCCACCGGCCGCGTCGTCGCCGTCTACGGCGGCCCCGACTACGCCAAACAGCCCTACAACGACGCGCTGCGCCAGGACAACCAGATCGGCTCCACCTTCAAACCGATCGACCTCGCCGCCGGCCTCAGCTCGCACCGCGGCAGCAGCTCCGACGGCCTCCCGATCAGCACCGAGACCCGCTACGACGGCACCAGCGAACGCCCCGTCACCGACGGCCCCAGCCCGTACGCGCCGCCCAACGAGGACGACATCGACTACGGCTCCATCACCCTGCGCCAGGCCATGGTCAAATCCGTCAACTCGGTGTACGCGCAGGAGGGGGTGGACGCCGGCCTCGCCCACGTCCGGGAGACCGCCGTCCGGCTCGGCATCCCGGCCGACGTGCCCGGCATGGACCCGGCCAACACCTCGATGACCCTCGGCACGGCCACCCCCAGCGCCCTCGACCTGGCCGGCGTCTACGCCGCCCTGGCCAACCACGGCGAGGCGCACCAGCCCTGGTCGGTCGCCGGGCTGGAGCGGGTCAACCCCGGCCCGGGACAGCTCGACGTACCGGACCTGCCCGACCACCCCGGCTCCACCGCCCTCGACCGAGGCACCGCCGACGCCGTCACCGACGTCCTGCGCGACGTCATCGGCCCGCACGGCACCGGCGCCGCCGCCCTCGACCTCGGACGCCCCGCCGCCGGCAAGACCGGCACCACCGACGCCAACCTCTCCGCCTGGTTCGCCGGCTACACCCCCGAACTCGCCACCACCGTCGGCCTCTTCCGGGAGAACCCGAAGACCCACGCCAAGGAACCGCTGGCCGGCACCGCCGGCTACGCCCGGATCAACGGCGGCGCCTTCCCCACCCGGATCTGGACCAGCTACATGGGCGACGTCCTGGACGGCACCGTCGTCCGCTCCTTCGACCTCCAGCCCACCGAGGGCAACCGCCGGCCCTTCACCGCCGGCCCGAGCACCACCCCGACCACCACCGCGCCGGCCTCGGCCTCCCCGTCGGCCACCACCGCCCCGTCACCCCCGGCGGGCGGCACCGGAGGCACGGGCGGCACCGGAGGCGCACCGATCCCCGCCGCCCCGGCCCCGACCGCCCCCCGCCGGCCCACCGCCACCACCGGCCCCGGCACCACCGCGCCGGACCCGGTCATCACCATCGTCACACCCGAACCGCCCACCCTGGTGCCGCC
>NZ_JZWY01000299.1:0-221 GCF_000966955.1 Streptomyces sp. NRRL S-495 | reverse complement strand
GAGGTAACGCTGTCCGCCGGAGACGGTGACGGACTGGGTCACACCCGTGGTCGGGTCGGCGTCGGAGTCCTTGGTGGGGTCGGTGCCGGAGGCCCGGCTGGTGACCTTGGCGCCCTGGGGGAGGGTGGTGAGGTCGAACTGGACCTGGTAGGTGCCGTCGGGCAGGTTGTCGAAGAGGTAGAGGCCGTTGGCGTCGGTCACCGTGGTGATGGGTCGGCCGT
>NZ_JZWY01000298.1:0-6170 GCF_000966955.1 Streptomyces sp. NRRL S-495 | reverse complement strand
GGTTGTCGAAGAGGTAGAGGCCGTTGGCGTCGGTGGTGGTCGTGACCGGCTGGCCGTCCTTGTTGCGCACCGGCTGGCCATTCGCGTCCAGCAGGTTGACCTTGACGCCCGCGACGCCGGTGTCGCCCGGCTTCTGGATGCCGGAGCCGTCCTTGTCGACCCAGACGAAGTCACCGATCGCGTTGTTCGGCTCGGTGACCTGCTTGACCGCGACGCCGACCTTGGCCGGCTCGGCGGGCAGCAGCTGCCGGCCCTCGTTGTCGGTGGCGGTGAAGGCGAAGCTGTTCCACGCGTACTCGGTGTCCGGAGCGTCGAACGGGGCGATCATCGGCCAGGTCAGGGTGAACGACTCCCCCGAGGCCATGGCGCCGGCGCGGTGGATGCGGAACCAGGTCGCCGTCCCCGGGGCGGGGAAGGTGGTGCTCCAGACCGCGTTCGCGTTGCAGCCGGTCCGGTCGACGAGCACGCTCTCGACACAGGGGTTGGGGTCGGTGGTGTACTCGATCACCACGCTCGGGTCGCTGCTGACGATCGGCTCGCTCAGCGACGGCGTCCAGGTGCTGCCGCGCTGCGCGTCCTGGGTGAGGACGTAGTTGTCGCCGGGGGTGGGCAGCCTGTCGTAGGCGATGAAGTTGGTGACCGGGTCCGGCGAGTCGTTGCGGACGGTCATCCGGTAGGAGATGCGACCACCGGGGGTGGCGGTGCCGATGCTCAGGTAGTCGGAGTCGAGGTCGCCCTTCACCTCCTTGAACGAGCGCAGCACGCTCGGCACGTCCACCTGGATCTTGGAGGAGGCGTGGCAGAGCAGCTCGGTGGTGTTGCCGTTCCCGTTGAGGTCGAGCACGTCCGGGGTGCTGCCGCTGTCGGAACCGGAGAACATGCAGGCGACCGGGTTGGTCGGCTGGTCGACGGTGACGTAGACGTCGTTGGTCAGCTCACCGGAGCGGATGCTGCTGGCGACCTGGACGTCGAAGAGCATCCGGTAGGCCAGCGGGTCGTGCAGGTAGGTCGAGTCGGGTGCGCCGGCCGGCCACTGCATCCTCAGCAGCTGGCGGCCGTCGGGGCCGGGGGTGACGGTGATCGACTCGGGGGCCTTGGCGTCCGGGTAGTTCGGGTCCGGCCGGGCGGAGCCCTCGATGTAGACGACGCCGGGCGGCAGCAGGTCGAGCAGGACGAGCGGGCGGTCCAGGTCACGGGCGCTGCGGTTGTAGGGGATGACCTGGAAGGTGGCCTTGCCGCCGGGGGCGGACAGCTCACCGGCGACGGTGGTCTTGGCCGCGCCGAGGTTGGTCGCCTCGGTGATGGTGGTGCTGGCGCAGGCGTTGGCGTTGGCGTTGTTGGTGCCGTCGGTCGCGGAGGTGTCGACACAGTTGGTCAGCGGGACGGGGGCGGCGCGCCCGTCGTGGCCGGGGGTGGCGACCTGGGTGACCAGCTGCACCGCGTTGCCCGGGCTCCAGCCGGTGGGGATGGGGCCGTTCCAGACGAACTGGAGGCCGTCGAGCCAGCGGCCGGCGGGGATGCCGAGGATGTCGTTGGCGGGGTCGCCGGCGCCCTCCGCGAAGGTGATCCGGCGGGAGGTGGCGCCGTTGAGCGCGGTGCCGGGGCTGAAGGTCAGCCAGGTCGGGTCACCGTTGAGCCGGTACTGGAGGGTGAGCTGGATGCTGGTGGGGTTCCAGGGCTCCAGCTGGAGCGACTGGGGGTAGATCCAGTTGTAGAGGCCCTCGGTGGTGCCGGCGCCCGGGTCGGTCATGGTGAGACTGGTGGCCGGGCCCGAGGTGTTGGTGGCCGACAGGCTGAAGCTGTTGAGGTCGCCGGAGACGACGGTGTCGCGCCACACCTTGCTGCCGGTGACCGCCACGCCGGTGGCCGGGGGCTGGAACTGGCCGGTGGTGGCGGAGGAGGAGTCCAGCGTGGTCTCGGGGTCGGCGCCGAGCGGGTCACCCAGCAGGTCCACGTTGTTGGTGGAGGTGGTGCCGTTGGGGAAGTCGGCCTCCGGGTAGTACACGACCAGCGCGCCGGGGTTGCGGCAGCCGCCGTGGCCGTTGCCGGAGACGAACGGGCCGATGTCGTAGCCCCAGGTGTTGGGGCCGGGGGCGACCTGGGTCCAGCCGGGCGAGCGGCCGGTGTCGACCACCGCGCCGGGCGGCAGGGTGTCGAGCAGGCGGCTGGTGTCCAGGTCGACGTTGGGCACGTTGTCGGTGGCGCAGGGGCTGAACTGGTAGGTGACGGTGCGCCCGTCCTGGCTGCTGGTCTGGATGCCCTTGGTCACCGTGTACTGCGGCTGGACCTCGGCCCTGGTGTTGGCGCTCGCGTTCTGCGAGGTCTCACCGGTGGCGCTCATGGTGGCCGAGTTGGTGGAGGTGGTGCCGTTGGGGGTGGTGAAGTTGGGGTACTTCATGACCACCGTGATGGTGGCGGTGGTGCCGGGGCTGAGGTTCTGCAGCTTGATGTCCATCGTGCCGCCCATCGCGCCCGTCGCGGGCACGGTGGAGGCGGCCTGGTCGACCGAGGAGGGGTCGGGGGTCCAGCCGACGAACTGCATGTTCGCGGGCAGGGTGTCGAGAATCTGGCCGCCGGTGCATTCATTGATCGAACACGTGTACCGGAGGGTGTAGGTGACGTTCTCCCCCGGGGAGACGGTCGCCTTGTCCACGCTCTTGGTGAAGGAGATCGCGGCCTGCGCCGGTGGGGCGATCAGGCCGCTGCCCAGGAGGGTTCCTCCTAGGAGGGCGAGAACCGAGGCGATCCGCCCGGTCCGGAAGGGAATACGCATACCGGACAGTTGATCCGACCGCTCGTCACACGACCGGGCGGCGCGAGGACAGGTGACGGTGTTTCACCTTGTCAGACGAGCGTCAAATCCCATCGTCCGGATCGGTCGGGTACGAAGCCGGGACCGAGGCCGGGTTCGCGCCGGTGTGGAGGATGTCGCGGGCCTGTTCGGCGGAGCGGCTGATGCTCTCGCCGACGAAGTCCATGAAGCGCGCGATGTTCTCCAGACGAACGGCCGCCGGGGTGCCGGTGCCGAGGACGCCGACGCCCTCCCGGGCGGTCTCGGCGAACCGGGCGTGGGCCTGGGCGGCGGCGATCATCGACTGGTACCAGACGTCGCCGTCGACGACGTAGCGCTCGCGGCGGCGCTCGTCGCGTTCGCGGCGGACGAGGCCCTGGGCCTCCAGGAAGGCGATCGCCTTGGAGACGGACGCCGGGCTCACCTGGAGGCGCCGGACGAGTTCGGCCGCGGTGACGCTGCCCTCGTCGGTGGTGAACACGCAGGTCAGGACCCGGGCCATCATCCTGGGCAGGCCCTGTTGCATCACCAGGGTGGTGAACACCTCCTCGTACGCGCGCACGGCCTCCGGGTCGCGCCCGTGGGCGGTCGGCTCGGGCGGCTGCGGGCCGCGGGGGGCGGCCTGCCGGCTCCGGTGGGCGCGGCGCTCGGTGGCGCGGTGGGCCACGTCGGCGCGGTAGGCGGCGGGGCCGCCGTTGCGCATCACCTCGCGGGTGACCGTCGAGGTGGGGCGGTCGAGGCGCCTGGCGATCTCCGCGTAGGCGAGGCCGTCGGCCACCCCGAGTGCGATCTGCTGGCGTTCCTGCTGGGTGAGTCTGCCTCCCGGCACCGCGGTCTCCCTTCGTGTGGTCCCCGGCCTGCGCAGCATAGCGTTCATGCACCGTCAATGCAACGGTCTACGGTGCTGACGTTGCGTTGAAAGTGGATCCGTTGCAACGATATTCGCTCTCTGGCCTGCAGTGATGCCACTTTTGCGCAACAAGGCTATTGATGGATCTGCGAACGCAACGTAGCGTTCGTGATGTCAGAAAACAGCAGCGAGACACCGCAGGAGAGCAACATCATGGAGAAGTTCGCCACCACCGCCCCGATCACCGCCGTCGTCGACCTGCCGGCCGGCCGGGTCCAGGTGATCGCCGCCGACCGTGCCGACGCCACCGTCGAGGTGCGGCCGGCCGAGTCCGGCCGCGGCCGCGACATCCGCACCGCCGAGCAGACCGCCGTCGGCTTCCAGGACGGCGTCCTGCGGATCAACACCGTGCCCGGCGGCCGGCTGGTCGGCGCCGGCGCCGTGGAGGTCACCCTCCAGGTGCCCGTCGGCTCCCGGATCGAGGTGACCTCCGAGAGCACCGAGCTCCGGGCCGTCGGCCGCCTGGGTGACGTCGTCGTCCAGGGCGCCTACCGCCGGATCAAGATCGACGAGGCCGACAGCGTGCGGCTGACCGCGGTCGACGGCGACGTCGAGGTCGGCCGGCTCAACGGCCCGGCCGAGATCAGCACCTCCCGGGGCGCCATCCGGATCGCCGAGGCGCTGCGCGGCGCGGTGGTGCTCCGCACCGAGTCCGGCGACATCGAGGTGGCCGCCGCGGCCGGGGTCTCCGCCGCCCTGGACGCCGGCACCGGCCACGGCCGGATCAGCAACAGCCTGCGCAACGACGGCGCTACGGCCCTCGACATCCGGGCCACCACCTCCTACGGCGACATCGCCGCCCGGAGCCTGTGACCGGCCGGAGTGCAGCCGACCCGGGTGCGCGGTGCCCGGGTGCGCGGCGCTCGGGGACGTGCGGGAGCCGGGTGCCGTCGGTGGCGCCCCACCCGCCCCCCGGCGGGCGGGGCGGGTCAGGACACGGCCGCGGCCGGTGCGCCGGACGGCACGAGCCGGCCCGCGGCGAGGGTCAGCACCTCGTCGACGGCGTCCAGGGCGGCGTGGTCGTGGGTGACCAGCAGCGTGGTGCGGCCGCGGGTCGCGTCGAGGACGTCGGCGAGAACGGCGGCGGCGGTGTCCGGGTCGAGCCCCTCGGTCGGCTCGTCCAGGACCAGCACCGGCGGGTCCGCGAGCAGGGCGCGGGCGAGCAGCAGCCGACGGCGCTGACCGCCGGAGACGGTGGCGCCGTCCCCGCCGAGCATGGTCTCCCAGCCCTCGGGGAGGGAGTCGATCCAGTCGAGCAGCCGGGCCCGGCGGGCCGCGTCGCGGAGCTCCTCGTCGGTGGCGTCGGGGCGGGCCAGCCGCAGATTGGCCCGGATGGTGGTGTGGAAGACATGGGCGTCCTGGGTCATGCCGGTGATCGCCCGGCGGACGTCGGCGCCCGCGCAGTCCCGCAGTTCCCGCCCGCCGACGCGGATGCTGCCGCCCTCGTACGGGAGGAAGCGCATCAGTGCCGCGATCAGGGTGGACTTGCCGGAGCCGCTGGCGCCGACCAGCGCGACCCGGCGGCCGGGCGGCAGCCGCAGGCTCACGCCGTCCAGGACGGCCGGGCCGTCGGGGCGGTGGCGCACCCGCAGGCCGGTGATCTCCACGCCGAGCGGTCCGTCGAGGGGGAGCGGGGCCGGGTCGGCCGGGTCGGTGACCGGGGCCGGGGTGTCCATCAGGTCGGCGAGCCGGCGGGCGGAGGCCCAGACGTCGGCCAGCCGGCGGGCGGCGGTGGGCAGGCCGGCCAGGGCGTCGAAGGAGACCAGGGCGAGCACCGCGAGGACGGTGAGCCACACGGCGGGCAGCCGGCCCTCGGCGTGCGCGCGCAGGCCGAGCCAGGTGACCCCGACCGTGGCCGCCGCCTGGAGCAGCAGGACCACGGCGGAGGCGAGCGAGGTGGTGAGCGCCCGGCGCTCCTCCAGGGCGGCGATCCGGGCGGTGGCCGCCGAGGTCCGGGCGTGGGCGCGGCCCCGGGCGCCGTACGCGGCGAGGTCGGCCGCGCCCCGGGTCAGGTCGACGGTGAGCGCGGCGAGTTCGGCGCGCGCGGTCTTCTCGGCGCGGCCGTCCCGGCGGGACAGCGTGAGCACCAGGGCGGGCACCACGAGCCCGGCGAGAACCAGCAGCAGGCCGAGCAGCAGTCCGGCCGTCGGGAGCAGTACCAGTGCGGTGCCGGCGGCGGCCGCGGCGACCAGGACGGCGGCGGTGACCGGGATCAGCACCCGCAGCAGCAGGTCCTGTGCGGCGTCGACGTCGTCGACCAGCCGGGTCAGCAGGTCGCCGCCGCGGAAGGCGGGGGTGCCGGCCGGGGCGAGCGGGACGAGCGCCTCGTACACCCGGGCGCGGAAGTCGGCCACGGCGCGCAGTACACCGTCGTGCCCGAGCAGGCGGTCGGCGTAGCGCAGGGTGCCCCGGCCGAGGGCGAGGGCGCGGACGGCGACGATCGCGACGGCGACGGCGGCGATCGGCGGC
>NZ_JZWY01000297.1:0-27734 GCF_000966955.1 Streptomyces sp. NRRL S-495 | reverse complement strand
AGGCGGCGGTGGCCATCAGTGCGGCGCCGCTGAGTTCGCTGCCGGCGGCGGCGAGCACGGCGGGCAGCAGCCGGCGCCAGTGCGGCAGCAGTTGGCGCAGCAGTCGGAGGGTGGGGTGGGAGCCGGGGGCGGTGGGGTCGGGCATCGGAGCTCCGGGGGCGAGCGGTCGGGTCGCGGGGAGGCCGGTCGCGGGGACGGCGGCCGCGGGGGAGGGGCGGGTCATGAGCGGACCAGCCCGGTGAGGTCCGCGGCGGCCTGGCGGGCCGGGGCGGGTCCGACGGTCCCGGCCCGGACGGTGAGGATTCGGTCGGCGTGCGGCAGCAGGCCGGTCCGGTGGGCGACCACGATCGCGGTGCGCCCGCGCATCAGCTCGGCGGTGGCCCGGGTGACGGCGGCCTCGCTCTCCGGGTCCAGGTGGGCGGTGGGCTCGTCGAGCAGGAGGACGGGCGCGTCCTTGAGGAAGGCGCGGGCCAGGGCGGTGCGCTGGCGCTGGCCGGCGGAGAGTCCGGCGCCGTGCTCGCCGAGGACGGTGTCGTACCCCTGCGGCAGTGCCGCTATGAAGCCGTCGGCGCAGGCGGCCCGGGCGGCGGCCCGGACCTCGGCGTCGGTGGCGTCCGGGCGGCCGAGGCGGATGTTGTCGGCGACGGAGGTGGCGAACAGGTGCGGGCGCTGCGGGACCCACGCCACCTGGGCCAGCCAGGCGTCGGGGTCGAGCGCGGCGAGGTCGGTGCCGTCGACCAGGACCCGGCCCGCGCCGGGGGTGACGAAGCCGAGGAGGAGGGCGAGCAGGGTGGACTTGCCGGCGCCGCTCGGGCCGACCAGGGCCAGGTGCTCGCCGGGGTGGACGGTGAGCGAGACCTCGGCGAGGGCGGGTTCGGCGCGGTCGGGGTGGTGGACGGTGACGCCGTCGAGGCGCAGCCGCGCGGTGCGGGCCTCGGGGACCGGGGCCTTGGCCTTGGCCGGGGCCTTGACCAGGAGCCGGGCGGTCGGTGCGGTGGCGGGGTCCGCGTCGCCCGCGCTGTCGGTGTCGCCCGTGCTGTCGCTGCCGCCCGCGCCGTCCGTGGCGCCTGCGCCGTCCGCGTCGTCCAGGAGCGTGAACACCCGCTCGGCCACCGCGATGCCCTCGGCGCTGTCGTGGAAGGCCGCGCCCGCCGCGCGCAGCGGCAGATAGGCCTCCGGTGCGAGGAAGAGCACGACCAGGGCGGTGCGCAGGTCGAGCGCGCCGTCCAGCAGCCGCAGGCCGACCGGGACGGCGACCAGTGCCACCGACAGGGTGGCGACGGTCTCCAGGACGAGGGAGGAGAGGAAGGCGACCCGGAGGGTGCGCATGGTGGCGCGCCGGTGCGCGTCGGCCATCTCCCGCACCACCCGGGTCTGGTGCCGCTCGCGGCCGAACGCGCGCAGGGTGGGCAGCCCGGCGACGACGTCCAGGAAGTGGCCGCCCAGCCGGGCCAGCAGCCGCCACTGCCGGGCGGTGCGCTGGGCGGTGTGCAGGCCGACGAGCGCGCCGAACACCGGGATCAGCGGAAGGGTGATCACCACGATCAGCCCGGAGGTCCAGTCGGCGAGGCCGAGCCGGACGACCACCACCAGCGGGACCACGGCGGTGGCGGCCATGGTGGGCAGGTAGCCCGTGAGGTAGGGGTCCAGGGCGTCGAGGCCGCGGGTGAGCAGGGTGGCGGTCTCGCCGTGCCGGCCGGCGGCCAGCCGCCGGGGGCCGGTGTCCCGCAGGTGGGCGGTGAGGCGGTCGCGCAGGTCCCGTTTGGTCGCGGCGGCGGCGCGCTGGGCGAGGGCGCCCCGGGCCCAGGCCAGCAGGGCGCGCAGGGCGAGGACGGCGCCGAGCGCGACCAGCGGGCCGGTCCACCGGCCGCGTCCGGCGAAGCCGTCGGCGAGCAGGCCGGCCAGCAGTTCGGCCTGGCCGAGGGCGAGCCCGGCGCCCAGCAGGGCGAGTGCGGTGGACATGGTCAAGTGGCGCCGGAGCGCCGGGATCTCGCGCCGCAGGCGGCGTTCGGCCGGCTTCATCCCGTGGTCCCTCCGTGGTCCGCCAGGCGGTCGGTCAGAAGTAGCTGGGGTGGCGCCGGCCGGTGCGGCCGCGGAACGCCCACCAGCTCCAGCCCTGGTAGAGCAGGATCAGCGGGACGATCACCACGCCGAACGCGATCAGCACCTTCAGCGTGGCCTCGTCGGCGACGGCGTCGTCGACGGTGATCCCGCCGCCGGAGGAGGCCGACAGCAGGTAGGGGTACTGGCCGGCCCCGATCAGCAGCACCGGCAGCGCGGTCGCCAGGCAGGTGGCGGTGAAGGCGAGCGTGTCGCGGCCCCGGTTGAGGTACCACCACCCGGCCGCGATGGCCGCCACGACCAGGACGAACAGCACCACCGAGGTCCCCGTCCTGCTCATCGAGGCGCCGGCCCCGAACAGCGAGAGCAGCAGCGCCAGGGCTCCGGCGCCGCCCGCCGCGGCGAGCAGGGTGGCGCCCATGCGCCGGGCGGTGGCTGCGGTTCCGGGTTCCGAGCGGAGTGCGACGAAGGCCGCGCCGTGCCCGGCGAACAGCAGGGCGGTGGCCACCCCGCAGGTCAGTGCGAACGGCCCGAACACCTCGCCGGCGCCGACGTGGAAGGAGCCGTCGGCCCGGCGGGGCACGCCGTGCAGCAGCAGGCCGACCACGATGCCCCAGCACACGGCGGGCAGCGCGCCGCCGAGGACCACCAGGGCGTTCCACACCTTGACCGCCCGCGGGCCGCGGGAGCGGCCGCGCAGCTGGATCGCGGCGTTGCCGAGCACCAGGCCGGCCAGGATCGCCACGATCAGCGGGTAGAGGCCGGACAGCAGGCTGCCCTCCAGGTGCGGGAAGGCGCCGAACATCACGCCGGCGAAGGCGACCAGCCAGACCTCGTTGCCGAGGAAGAACGGCGCGATCGCGTCGAGCGCGGCGTTCCGCCCGCCCGGTCCGGCGCCGGTGCCGGGTCCGGCACTTGCTCCGGTGCCGGAGCCGGCGTCCGGCCGGGGCCCCGCGTCGGCGGAGCCGAGGAACGGGGACAGCATCTGGGCGCCGTAGTCGTAGCCGCCCAGTACGAAGTAGCCGGCGAGCAGCAGGCCGAGGAGGGCCAGCCAGAGGGTCTCCAGGCTCATTTAGCCCAACCTTCCGTCACGTCAGAGGAGTTCATCTCGGTGCGGGAGCGCTCGGCCCGCTCAGAAGGCCGGGACCGGCTGCTTCTCGTCGGCGCCGCCCGCACCGGGCAGGTCGTCCGGGAGCGGGTCGCCGGCGCCGAGCTGGGCGCCGTCCGGGCCGCGGCGGGCGAAGCGGGTGATCAGCGTCCAGTTGGTCACCGCGAGGGCGAGGAAGATGGCGATGAACACCGTGCAGGACACGACCAGGGCGCCCTTGCTCACGTTCGAGACGGCGTCGTCGACGGTCAACTGGCCGTAGACGAGCCACGGCTGGCGGCCGATCTCGCGCACCACCCAGCCGCCGACGGAGGCGATGAAGGGCAGCGGGATGATCGCGGTCATCAGGTAGGCGAGCCAGCGCTTGCGCACCAGCAGGTCCTTCAGCAGCAGGAAGACCGCGATGAAGGTGATGGTCGAGACTGTGTTGCCGAGGATGGTCATCAGGTCCATCGAGTTCTTCACCCAGGACGTCCAGGGCAGGTAGTCCCCGGGACCGTGCGCGGCGACCTCCTGGGCCTGCGCCGCGGCGAGGTCGCCGCCGCTCAGGATGGCGGCCTTGATCGGCTGGGTCTTCTCGATGACCGGGACCTGGAGGTTGCCCACGATGATGACGAAGAAGGAGGAGAGCATGCTCACCCAGACGCCCAGGCGCAGCGAGCTCCGGAAGAGCTCGGTCTCCTTGGTGCCCTTGGCGAAGTGCCAGGCGCTGATGCCGGCCACGAAGATGCCGCCGGTGGTGAGCGCGGCGAGCGCGATGTGGGCGAGCGCCACCTGGGCGTTGGCGTTGGTGACCAGCGCCCAGAAGTCGGTCAGGTAGGCGACGCCGTCGCGCACCTCGTAGCCCACCGGGTGCTGGAGGAAGCCGTTGGCGACCAGGATCCAGAACGCCGAGAGGTAGGCGGTCAGCGCGACCAGCCAGATCAGCGTGACATGGATGCCGCGCCGCATCCGGCCCCAGCCGAAGATCCACATGCCGAGGAAGGTGGACTCGGCGAAGAAGGCGATCAGGGTCTCCAGCGCCAGTGGCGCGCCGAAGACATTGCCCGCGAACTTGCTCAGTCCGCTCCAGCTGAGTCCGAACTGGAACTCCATGACGAGGCCGGTCACGATGCCGACCGCGTAGTTGATGACGTAGAGCTGGCCCCAGAAGCGAGTCATGCGCTCCCGGACCGCGCGTTTGGCGAGGTCGCGGGTGTACGCGGCCCGGGTGTGCATGATCGCCACGATGGGGACCAGCCCCATGGTGAGGATGACGAACAGCCAGTGCACGCTGGTGGTGGCCGCGAACTGGAGTCGGGCCAGATCCGCAGCGCTCATGATGCGACCTTCCTGGGGGGCGGTTGGCCTCCGGGTCGGCGGACGGATGAGGGTGTCGGGGAAGCGGACGCGGGGAGCGGACGCTGGGAAGGGGAGGGTTCCTCGCTCGCGTGTGCAGGTGGCGGGCATCGCTGCCCGCCACCTGCGCGACGAACCCCGCCGCTGACGTTAGGCGAGGATTGCTTATGTCTTCCAAGACCGGTTTTGCTATGTATGGATAACCCGTCGGACATGAGCAGAGGTGAACCGTGGATTTGCTGCAACTCCGTCACTTCCAGGCCGTCGCCCGTTTCGAGCACATCAGCCGCGCCGCCGAGGAGCTGAACGTCGCCCAGCCCTCGCTCAGCCGCACCATCGCCCGGCTGGAGGCCGAGCTGGGCTCGCCGCTCTTCGACCGGCAGGGCCGGCGGATCCGGCTCAACCAGTACGGCGTGGTGTTCCTGCGGCACGTCGACCGGGCGCTGAGCGAGCTCGACGACGGGCGCCGGGCGCTGCGCGAGGCCCGGGAGACCGGGCTCGGCCGGGTCGGCGTCGCCTCCGAGACCCTGCTGACCGTCGCCCATCTGATGGGCAGCTTCCGGGCCGCCTTCCCCGGGGCCGAGGTGCGGCTCTTCCAGTCGAACGTCGAGGAGATGGACCGGCAACTGCGGGCCGGCGAGGTGGACTTCTGCGTCGCCTCGCAGCCGCTGACCGCCGCCAACCTGGACTCGGTCGAGCTGCTGCGGGAGGAGGTGCTGCTGGCCGTCCCGCGCGGGCACTGGCTGGACGGCCGGGAGAGCGTGACGATCGCCGAGATCGCCGACGAGCCGTTCGTCACCACCCGCCGGGGCAACTGGCAACGGGCCCTGCTGGAGCGGCTGTTCGCCACCGAGGGGCTCACCCCGAGGCTGTCCTGCGAGGGCGACGAGCCGGGGGCCAGCCAGGACATGATCAGCACCGGGCTGGGCATCGGCCTGATCCCGGCGATGTCCCGGCTGGCGGGCACCGACTCGCACGTCCCGGTGGCCTGGGTGCACGTGGCCGCGCCGAACTGCTACCGGGTGCTCACCCTGGTCTGGAACCGGGACGCCTACCAGTCCGAGGCGGCCCGCCGGTTCCGTGAATTCACGGTCAGCAGGCCACTCATGACGCACCGTCGGCCGGATCCGAGGATGGGCCGGGAGTCGGTCTGAGCCGCGCCGGACGCGCCGAAGATCGATCCTGGCGTGCCCCGGACTCCTTTGCTACGCTCAAAAGCGCTGCCGTGTCCTGGCCGAGGGCTTCGCGTGTCCGAATGGCCGGTATGAGATGGCGGGTTGGCAGGATCGACGTTTCCTGCGGCAACCACCGGCGGCGCCGTCCTCCCTCCATTCACCCACTTGACCGGTGCCCTGTGTCGGCGTGCCCATGTGCGCGCGCCCGGGCGCCATCGAGGAGTTCCGTCATGCCCAAGATCACGTATGTCGCCGTGGACGCGGCCGAGCGCACGATCGACGTCCAGGCCGGCACCAGCGTCATGCGCGGGGCCGTCTTCAACGACATCGACGGCATCGTCGCCCAGTGCGGCGGGAATCTGCAGTGCGCCACCTGCCACGTCTACGTCGACGAGTCGACGCTCGACAAGCCGGAGCCGATCCAGCCGAACGAGAACGAGATGCTGGACTTCACCGCCTGCCCGCGCCGTCCCAACAGCCGCCTCAGCTGCCAGCTCACGGTGACCGAGGCGCTGGACGGCCTGATCGTGCACCTGCCCGAGCGGCAGAAGTGATGGCCGAGGGATCCCACCCCGACTCGGTCGTCGTCGTCGGTGCCGGCCAGGGCGGCTACCAGACGGCGGCCTCGCTGCGTGAGCACGGCTACCGCGGACGGCTGGTCCTCATCGACGCCGAGGACGAACTCCCCTACGAAAAACCGCCCCTGTCCAAGGCCTACCTCAAGGGGGAGGCGGACGAGGCACAGCTCTGGCTGCGGCCGGTGAGCTACTACGCGCGGCAGTCGATCGAACTGGTCGCGGGGTCGGTGACGGCGGTCGACCCGGCCGCCCGCACGGTCCGGCTGGCCGACGGCTCGGTCTACGAGTACGGCCACCTGGTGCTGGCCACCGGGGCGACCCCGCGGACGCTCGGCGTGCCGGGGGCCGGACTGCGCGGCGTGCACACCCTGCGCACCGCGCAGGACGCCGCCGCGCTGCGCACCTCGCTCGGGGCGGCCAGGAACGCGGTGGTGGTCGGGGCCGGGTTCATCGGCCTGGAGTTCGCCGCGGCGGCCCGCAACGCGGGGTGCGAGGTGACGGTGGTCGAGGCCCTGGACCGCCCGCTGGCCAGGGTGGTCTCGGCCCGCACGGCCGAGCACTTCACCCGGCTGCACCGGCGGGAGGGCTCCCGGCTGGTCTTCGGCCAGGGGGTCGCCGCCCTGCACGGCGACGAGCGGGGCGCGGTCACGGCGGTGGAGCTGGCCGACGGCGCCCGGCTGCCGGCCGACCTGGTGCTGGCGGGGATCGGGGTGATCCCGCGCACCGGTCTCGCGGCCGCGGCCGGGCTGCGGGTGAGCGGCGGCATCGTCGTCGACGCCCACCTGCTGACCAGTGATCCGCACATCTCGGCGATCGGCGACTGCGCGGCGTTCCCGCAGGTGCGCTCGGGCAACCGGCTGCGGCTGGAGTCCGTGCAGAACGCGGTGGGGCACGCCGAGCTGGTGGCCGCGCGGCTGACCGGCGAGAGCCGGGGCTACCGCGAGCTGCCGTGGTTCTGGAGCGACCAGTTCGCGACGACCGTGCAGATCGCCGGCCTGGACGAGGGCCACGACACGGAGGTGGTGGTCGGCGAGGACCCGGACGCGTTCTCGGTCCTGCTGTTCCGGGGCGGCGAGCTGCAGGCGGTGGAGTCGGTCAACCGGCCCACCGACCACCTCGCGGCCCGGCAGCTGCTGGACCGGGGGGTGTCGCTGAACCCGGTCGAGGCCGCCGCCCCCGGCTTCACGCTCCGGGGCCACCTCACGAGCCGCCGGGAGGAGCCCGCCGTGCCCGTGGGCTGACCGGACGTCCGGTTGGCCGATACTCGCCGGACCCCGACCGGACCGTGCCCGGATCGCGCCCGCGCCGCCGTACCCCGGCGCGGGCGCCCGGCAACGGAACAAAGGATTCCGAAAACATTGGCCCCACTGCTTTCAAAAGTGCGGCTGAAGAACAACCGTTTTTTTATCCCCGGACGGTTTTCGGCCATGCCCGGGGCGGGCCCGCCGGGTCCGAACCTTCACAGTTAGTTCATAAGCCGCTGTTGCGGAAACATCTGCCGGTGAGGCAGGATTCAAACAAGATCGCTTGCTTGCTCATTCACTCGTCCGAATAACAAACAGGGGATACCACCGTGCCTGAATCCGTCAGCCCGCAGGGATTCACCGACGAGGCCGAGCTGCGCCGCCTCAACCGGGCCGTCGTCGAGCGGTACATGAAGACCCTCGGTCAGGACCGGCTGCGCCGGCACGAGCTCTTCACCGAGGACGGCGTGGGCGGCCTGTGGACCACCGACACCGGTTCCCCGGTGGCCACGCACGGCCGGGACCGCCTCGGCGAGCACGCCGTCTGGTCGCTCAAGTGCTTCCCGGACTGGGAGTGGTACAACGTCGAGATCTTCGAGACCCAGGATCCGAACCGCTTCTGGGTCGAGTGCGACGGCCGCGGGAAGATCCTCTTCGGCGATTATCCCGAGGGCTGGTACGAGAACCACTTCATCCACTCGTTCGAACTGGAGAACGGGCGGATCACGCTGCAGCGGGAGTTCATGAACCCGTTCCAGCAGCTGCGTGCCCTGGGTATTCCGGTCCCCGAGATCAAGCGGACCGGAATACCTACCTGAGAAATCAATAAATAGACCGCCGGATCGGAGTACGTCGTGGAAGACGTTATACGGGAGATTCGTATCCGCGGGGCGTTGCAACAACCCGAATGGAGCGACCTACCCCAGGTCAATCGGGTGGGCGAGGCACTGGCCTCTCGCCCTGCCCTGGTCCAGCCGGACGACCTTGCGACCTTGCGAACCCTGCTGGGAAAAGTCGCGCTCGGAGAGGCGCTCGTGCTGCAGTCCGGGGACTGCGCCGAGGATCCGCAGGAATGCACACGTCAACATGTGGCGCGGAAGTCCGCGCTGCTCGACCTGCTCGCGGGGACCCTCGGTCTGCGGACCGGAAAGCCGGTCCTCCGCGCGGGCCGTATCGCGGGGCAGTTCGCCAAGCCCCGTTCCAAGCCCACCGAAGTCATCGACGGGGTCGAACTTCCGGTTTTCCGTGGGCACATGGTGAATGGACCGGAGCCGGACCCGGAGATCCGCCGGCCCGATCCGCTGCGCATCCTCACCGGCTACATGGCGGCCGGTGACATCGTCGAGCACCTCGGCTGGCGCGACCGGGCGGCCGGCCGCGACGTGGTCGAACCCCTCGTGTGGACCAGCCACGAGGCACTGCTGCTCGACTACGAGGCGCCGATGCTGCGCGTCGACGACAAGGGCCGGCTGTTCCTCGGCTCCACCCACTGGCCGTGGATCGGCGAGCGCACCCGTCAGGTCGAGGGCGCCCACGTCGCACTGCTGTCGCAGGTGGCCAACCCGGTGGCGTGCAAGGTCGGCCCCGGCATGGAGCCCGACGAGCTGCTCGCGCTGTGCGAGAAGCTCGACCCGTGGCGCGATCCGGGCCGGCTCACGCTCATCGCGCGGATGGGCGCCGAGAACGTGGCGGACCGGCTGCCGAAGCTCGTCGACGCGGTCCGCGGCGCGGGCCACCCCGTGGTCTGGCTCAGCGACCCGGTGCACGGCAACACCGTCACGGCGCCCGGCGGGTACAAGACGCGCCTGGTGGAGACGGTGGCGCTGGAGGTGTCGCGGTTCGTCGAGGCCGTGCGCGGCGCGGGCGGCGTGGCCGGCGGGCTGCACCTGGAGACCACTCCGGACGACGTGACCGAGTGCGCCTCGACCGAGGCCGACCTCGGCTCCGTCGGCGACCGGTACACCTCGTGCTGCGACCCCCGGCTCAACCCGGCCCAGGCCGTCGCCGTGGTGTCGGCCTGGACCGTCTGACCGGTCGGCCGTCACCGCGCCACGTCCTTCGCGCCACATCCTCCGCCCCGCTCTGCGCGCCCCACCACGCCCGCGCATCAAGCAAAGAACCGGAGCCATGACCGGCATACCCCCCATCCAGTCGTACCCGTTACCGGCCGAGGGCGAGCTGCCGCCGGCCACCGTGTCCTGGACCGCCGAGGCGGACCGCGCGGTCCTCCTCGTCCACGACATGCAGCGGTACTTCCTAGAGTCCATCCCCGAGAGCACCAGGAACGAACTCGTCGGCAACGCGGCGCGGTTGCGCGACCGCTGTGCCGGCCTGGGCGTCCCGGTCGCCTACACCGCCCAGCCGGGCGGCATGACCGACGAGCAGCGCGGCCTCCTCAAGGACTTCTGGGGCCCCGGCATGCGCCCCGCCCCGGAGGACCGCCAGGTGGTCGACGCGCTGGCGCCGGCCCCGCAGGACTGGCTGCTCACCAAGTGGCGCTACAGCGCCTTCTTCCGGACCGACCTGCTGGAGCGGATGCGCGACACCCGCCGCGACCAGCTCGTGCTGTGCGGCGTCTACGCCCATGTGGGCGTGCTGGCCACCGCGATCGAGGCCTTCACCAACGACATCCAGGTGTTCCTCGTCGCCGACGCCACGGCGGACTTCTCCGCCGAGTACCACCGGTCCGCGCTGAAGTACGCCGCCGAGCGGTGTGCCCGGGTCACCACCGTCAAGGGGCTGTTCGGATGACCCGCGACCTGCCCGGGACCCCCGGGCCCGACAGCGGTCCCGACCTGCTCGCCGAGGTGCTGGCGGGCCGGCCGGAGGCCTTCGCGCTGCTGCACCGGCCCGGTGCGGCCGGGGACACCGGTCCGGTGGTGGAGGTGCTGACCGGCTCGGTCGCGCTGCCCGCCACGCTGGCCGAGATCCCGCTGCCCGGTGCGGAGGCGGCCGCCGCCGCGGCGCCCGTCGTCGGGGACCGGCACGAGGTGCTCGTGGTGGTCCCCTACCGGCAGCTCGCCGAGCGCGGCTTCGAGGCCGCCGACGACGGGACCCCGCTGGTGGCGATGACCGTCACCGGCCAGCAGCGGCTGCCGCTGGACCGGGCGCTGGCCCGGATCCCGGACGTGCCGACCCCGCTGGCCGGCGGTGCCTTCGACGTCGACGACGAGGCGTACGGCGAGGTCGTGGGCCGGATCGTCAAGGAGATGATCGGCACCGGCGAGGGCGCGAACTTCGTCATCAAGCGCACCTTCGTCGCCGACATCACCGACTTCGGGCCGCTGAGCGCGCCGGCGCTGTTCCGCCGGCTGCTGGAGCGGGAGAGCGGCGCCTACTGGACCTTCCTGGTGCACACCGGGGAACGGACCCTGGTCGGCGCCTCGCCGGAGCGGCACGTCAGCCTCCGCGACGGCATCGCGGTGATGAACCCGATCAGCGGCACCTACCGCTACCCGCCGTCCGGCCCGACCCTCGCCGGCGTGCTGGAGTTCCTGGCGGACCGCAAGGAGACCGACGAGCTCTACATGGTGCTCGACGAGGAACTCAAGATGATGGCCCGGATCTGTCCGGACGGCGGCCGGGCGGTGGGTCCCTACCTCAAGGAGATGGCCCGGCTCGCGCACACCGAGTACCTGATCGAGGGCCGGACCGATCGCGACGTGCGGGACATCCTGCGCGAGACGATGTTCGCGCCCACCGTGACGGGCAGCCCGGTGGAGAGCGCCTGCCGGATCATCCACCGGTACGAGCCGGGCGGGCGCGGCTACTACAGCGGAGTGGCCGCGCTGATCGGCCGGGA
The DNA here is from genome assembly GCF_000966955.1 of Streptomyces sp. NRRL S-495. NCBI lineage: Bacteria > Bacillati > Actinomycetota > Actinomycetes > Kitasatosporales > Streptomycetaceae > Streptomyces > Streptomyces sp. NRRL S-495. The sequence continues at coordinate 16,428 of NZ_JZWY01000297.1, read as the reverse complement.
CGCGGCGGGGGAGCGGGTCATGGACACCGCGATCCTGATCCGCACCGCGGACATCTCCGAGCAGGGGCGGATCGGCATCGCGGTGGGTTCCACCATCGTGCGGCACTCCGACCCGGCCTCGGAGGCGGCGGAGACCCGGGCCAAGGCGGCCGGGCTGGTCGCCGCGCTCGACGGCGGGGAGCAGCAGCGCTTCGCCGGCCACCCGAGCGTGCTCAGGGCCCTGGAGTCGCGCAACGAGTCCGTCGCCGACTTCTGGCTCGCCGACACCGCGTCCCGGGTCTCCGCCCGGCCCGAACTCGCCGGGCGCAGCGTGCTGGTGATCGACGCGGAGGACACCTTCACCTCGATGATCGACCAGCAGCTGCGCTCCCTGGGCCTGCGGGTCACGGTCCGCCGGTTCGACGAGGAGTACGCCTTCGAGGGCCACGACCTGGTCGTGATGGGGCCGGGGCCGGGCGATCCGCAGGAGGCCGCGCATCCCAAGATGCGCCACCTGCGGGCCGCGCTCGACACCCTGCTCGCCGAACGCCGGCCGTTCCTCGCGGTGTGCCTCAGCCACCAGCTGCTCGGACTGCGGCTCGGGCTGCCGATCCGCCGCCGCGCCGTGCCCAACCAGGGCGTGCAGAAGGCGGTCGACCTGTTCGGCGGCGCCGAGCGGGTCGGGTTCTACAACACCTTCGCCCTGGTCGCCGAGGCGGAGGAGTTCGCCGCCGAGGGCGTGGGCCGGGTCCTGGTGAGCCGGGACCCGGAGAGCGGAGAGGTCCACGCGCTGCGCGGTCCCGGCTTCGCCTCGCTCCAGTTCCACCCCGAGTCCGTCCTCACCAGGGAGGGGCCGCGGATCGTGGCCACCGCCCTGTCCGGACTGCTCGGTCCGGCGCGGGTCCCCGACCCCGCCTGAGCCGCCCGCCGCCCGGCACCGCCGGGCGGCCGGGCCGCCCCAGGACCGCCGGGCCGGCGCTCTCCCCCGTGAGTGCCGGTCCGGCTCCCCCCCTGCCCGTGGCCGCGTCGCGATCCGGCGCGCGGCCCGGCGCACCTCGCTGTCCGAACGAGGCACACCCGCGCCGTCCGAACGAGGCGCATCCGTGTGCTCCGGCCGGGGCGCACCCGCGCGCCCGGCGCCGAGGTGCGGCACACCCCCGCCGCCGAGCCGCGGCCCGCATTCCCCATGACGAGAAAGACGAGAGCGGGAGGACCCATGCACAAGTACGTCGTCGTCGACGCGTTCGCGCGCCGGCCCCTCACCGGCAATCCGGTGGCGGTCTTCTTCGGGGCCGACGACCTGTCCGGCGAGCAGATGCAGCGCATCGCCCGGGAGATGAACCTCTCCGAGAGCACCTTCGTCCTCACCCCCAAGCAGGGCGGGGACCACCATGTGCGGATCTTCACCCCGGTGAACGAACTCCCCTTCGCGGGGCACCCGTTGCTCGGCACGGCGATCGCGCTGGGTGAACACACCGAGGCCGACACGCTGCGGATCGAGACCGCGATGGGCGTCATCCCGTTCGACCTGGAGCGGGTGGACGGCCGGACCGTCGCCACCAGCATGCGCCAGCCGGTGCCGGTCTGGGAGCCGTTCGAGCGGGCCGAGGAACTGCTGTGGGCGCTCGGGGTGAGCTCCTCGACGCTGCCGGTGGAGATCTACCGCAACGGCCCGCGGCACGTCCTGGTCGGCTTCGAGAGCGTCGAGGCGCTGTCCAAGGTGGACCCGGACCACCGTGCGCTGGCCCGGTTCCCGGACATGGCGACCAACTGCATCGCCGGCTCCGGGACCACCTGGCGCAACCGCATGTTCTCGCCCGCGTACGGGGTCGTGGAGGACGCCGCGACCGGCTCCGCCGCCGGGCCCATCGCCATCCACCTGGCCCGGCACGGCCTGGGCGTCTACGGGCGCCGGATCGAGATCACCCAGGGCGTCGAGATCGGCCGCCCCTCGCCGATGGGCGCGCTGGTGCACGGCGAGGGCGACCGCGTCGACAGCGTCGAGGTCTCGGGCCACGGTGTCGTCACCATCGAAGGAGTGCTGCATGTCTGACCAGTCCGTCCAGTCCGTCCAGTCCGTCCAGTCCGATCAGTCCGACCGGCCGGTCAGGGCCGACCAGCCCGACCGGAAGCGGTCCGAGTCGCTGACCGGGACCGTCGCGCTCGACTTCCCGGAGTTCCGCACCCCGCCGGCCGAGCCGATGGGCCTGCTGAACTCCTGGCTGGCGGCCGCGGCCGAGCACGGCGTGCGGGAGCCCCGCGCGCTCGCGCTGGCCACCGCCGACGCCCGGGGCCGCAGCTCGTCCCGGATCCTGGTGATCAACCGGATCACCGAGACCGGGATCGTCTTCGCCACCCACGCCGACAGCCAGAAGGGCCGGGAGCTGGTGGAGAACCCGTGGGCGTCCGGCGTCCTGTACTGGCGCGAGACCAGCCAGCAGATCGTGCTGGCCGGCCCGGTGCGGCAGCTGCCCGACGCCACGGCGGAGGAGCTGTGGGCGGCCAGGGCGGTGTTCACCCACCCGATGACCACGGTGTCCCGGCAGAGTCGGCCGGTGGAGGACCTCGAGCACTTCGAGGAGCTGCGGGCGAAGGCGCTGGAGCTGGGCCGGCCGCGGCAGCCGCTGCCCCGGCCCGCCTCCTACGTGGCCTTCGAACTCGTCCCCGACGCGCTGGAGTTCTGGGCCGACGGCACCGACCGACTGCACGAGCGGCTGCGCTACGACCGCACCGCCGACGGCTGGGGGATCAGCCGGCTCCAGCCCTGACCCCCCGCGCGGCCCGCCGCGCACCCCGACCGGCCCTATCTCCCGAGGAGATGTCATGACCTCGCCACAGATCTTCACCGACCACCACGACCTGCGCGCCCGCAACCGCCGGGCCGTCGAGCAGTACCTGGAGACCGGCCCGGAGGCCCGGCTGCGCCGCTACACCCTCTACACCGAGGACGGCACCGCCGCGCTCTTCTACACCGACATCGGCCGGCCGATCGTCGTCACCGGCCGGGAGAAGCTCAAGCGGCACAACGAGCTCTCGCTCGAAGTCCTGCCCGACTGGCGGTGGTTCGACGTCCGCGTGTACGAGACCCAGGACCCGGGCCAGGTCATGGTCGAGTGCGACGGCGAGGGCACCATCCGCTTCCCCGGCTATCCCGAGGGCCACTACCGCAACCACTTCATCCACGGATTCACGCTCCGGGACGGCCTCATCGCCGCCAGCCGCGAGTACACCAACCCGATCGAGCACATGAAGTCGCTCGGCATCGAGACCCCGCACATCAGGCGGGACTGGATTCCCACCGACTGACCCGTCGGGCAGGGAGTCCGGGTGCCGGACGCGCGCACGAAGGAGATTCGATGGAGTTCCACTCGTGTCCCAGGAACCACGGACGGGAGGTCCCCGCAGCCGCGGGGTCCGTCCTCTGCGGCCCGTGCATCAGGCAGTTGGAACACACCCTGCGGGCCCTCCCGGAGCTGCACCAGGAGTGCCTGCACCACATCCAGACCGAGCCCCGGCGGCGGAACCCGACCCGGGTCTCCGGGAGCCGTCGCCGGGACCGGCTGAACCTGTCCGCGATCGACGCCCGCAACAACATCGTGGCGATCCTGGAGTCCTGGTCGCGCTTCGCCGCCGAGCGGCTCGGCACCACCGCGGTGATCCGCTCGGTGCCGCACCTGACCCGGTTCCTCGGGCGCCACCTGGACTGGCTCACCGCACAGCCGCCGGCCGCCGACTTCGCCGACGAGATCGAGGACCTGCGGCTCGAACTGCTCAACGCGATCGACCCCGAGGCCGGCGACCGCGCGGTGCCCACCCGGGCCTGCGTGGTGGACGGCTGCCCCGGGACGATCGACGCCTCACCGCAGCACCACAACGGGGGACGGACCAGCGTCGGCTGCTCGTCCGGACATTCATGGGGGATACGCGAATGGCTCACGCTACGGCACCTCTTGGACCAACCGCGAACGGCGGCCGTCTGAGCCGGCCGCCCAGGCACCGGCTCGTGCCGACGAACGTGGCCGCGCTCGCCGCGGGCGTCTCGGAGGCGACCATCCGCAAGTGGGTCAGCCGCGGCAAGATCACCCGCTACGGCACACCGGGCCGCTCGGAGTTCGACATCCAGGAACTCACCGAGATCGCCCTGCGCCGCCGGTCCTGACCGGCCGCCGGTGCCGACCCGGCGCGACAACCCCGCGGATCCATTGCCGGGCGGGCGGGAACACCGCCCGTCAACGGATCCGCGGGAGCTCCGGGACCGGCCGCGCACGGCGGCCGGGGCGCCGCACGAGGGGCCGGGGCTCTCCGCGAAGGAGAGCCCCGGCCCTCAGGGGTTGTCCGACAATTCGCGCTCATGCGACGTGAATTGTCGGACAACCCCTCGCCGTCAGCGCTTCTCGTAGATCCGCTTGTGCCCGCCGATGCCCGCCAGCCGGAACGGCCCGGTGGTCCCGGCCGGGGTCGGGTGGTCGCCGCCGTCGGTCGGGAAGCCCCACTCGTGCAGCTCGCGGTAGCGGTCGTAGCCGATCGGCTGCCGCCGCTCGATCGCCGCCCGGTGCGCCTCCGTCCGCAGGTGCTCCCGGTAGCCGGGCACCACCGTCCCGGCGAAGAACTCCGCGACGCTGCCCGAGCCGTAGCTGAGGAAGCCCACCGCCTGCCCGTCGAGGTCTTCCGCGCTGTCGAGCAGCGCGGCCAGGCCCAGGTACACCGACGCGGTGTAGCTGTTGCCGATCACCGCGTTGTACCCGGTGGTGCGCCCGAGGGCCCGCTCGACGGCGGCCTCGTCGGTGTCGTGCCCGGCGGAGTTCAGCAGGTGCCGGTGCGCCTTGTAGGCCATCTTGGTGAACGGCTGGTGGTAGCAGAAGGCGCCGAAGTCCTCCAGCGGCCGGCCGCCCTGCTCGGAGTAGTCCTTCCAGGTGCCCTGCACCGCCTGGAGGTAGGCGCCGATGGACTCCTGGCCGTCGACCAGTGCCGCGTCGCGGTAGTTCGGCCGCCAGAAGTCCATCACGTCCGCGGTGAACAGGCCCGAGGGGTCCTCGATCCGCACCAGCGCCGGGTCCGCGGTCACCAGCATCGCCACGGCGGCCGCGCCCTGGGTCGCCTCGCCGGGGCTGTCCAGCTCGTACTTGGAGACGTCGCTCGCCACCACCAGGACCTTCTGGGACGGGTCGCGGTGGATCAGGCCGAGGGCGAACTGCAGGGCGGCGGTGGCCCCGTAGCAGGCCTGCTTGAGCTCGACCACCCGGGTCGCCGACGGCAGGCCGAGCAGCGAGTGGACGTACACGCCCGCGGCCTTCGCCTGGTCGATCGAGGACTCGGTGGCGAACACCAGGGTCCGGATCCCGTCCGTGCCGTGCCGGGCGACGATCGGCGCGGCGGCCGCGGCGCCCAGGGTGACGATGTCCTCGTCGGCGGCCGGCACGCTCATCGACCGCTGGCCGATGCCCGTGTGGTACTTGCCGATCGGGGTGCCGTTGTACTCCGCGAGCGCGGTGTGCGGCAGCACGAACTCGGTGGTCGCGAACGACAGATCGTGAATTCCGACAGTGGCCCCGTTGGACATCGCTATACCCCGACCTTCTCCGTGTTGCCGCGTTCCAGGTGGACGTGGGCGCGCATCAGCTCGCCCGGGTTGGTCTGCGCCGCGAGCAGCGACAGCTCGCCGCAGAGCACGGTCGCCGCCGCGATGACGGCGAGCCGGCGGGCGTTCTCGCCGGGCTCGCGGTCGGCCCGGCAGCCCAGCCGGGCCAGGTTGGTCTCCACGAAGGCGAGCCCCTTGCCGTTGCCGACCGTGCCGACGATCAGGTTCGGCAGGGTGCAGGCGAAGTACAGGTCGCCGTCGCGGTCCTCGGCCATCACGACGCCCTGCGAGCCCTCGACGATGTTGGCCGCGTCCTGGCCGGTGGCCAGGTAGAAGCCGAGCAGCATGTTCGCGAAGTGGGCGTTGGCCGAGCGGATGCCGCCGGCGAGCAGGGTGCCGAGCATGTTCTTGCGGATGTTCAGCTGGACGATCTTCGCCGCGGTGGTGTGCAGCACCCCGGTGACGACCTCCCGCGGCACCAGCAGCTCGGTCACCACGTTCTTGCCCCGGCCCAGGATGCCGTTGACCGCGGTGGCCTTCTTGTCGGTGCAGTAGTTGCCCGAGATCGACCCGTAGGAGATGCCGGGGACGGTCTGCAGCAGGTGCTGCAGCAGCACGTCGGAGGCGAGGGTGGCCATGTTGTGCCCGGAGGCGTCGCCGGTGGTGAACTCGAACCGGACGAACAGCAGGTTGGCGTTGATCTCGTGCCGGACGCCGACGAGTTCGGCGAACCGGCTGCAGCCGCGCACCACTTCCTGCAGCTCCGCGAAGCGGTCCCGGATGCTCCGGGCGGCGGCCAGCGCCGTCCCCGCGTCGGTCGCCTCGACCAGCACCGAGCGGGTCATCCGCTCGTCGACCAGGGTGGCGACGATGCCCTGCTCGGCGAGCATCGAGACCTTGGCGCCCCGGCCCACCGAGGGCCACAGCGGCGACTCGTAGGTGGCCAGCGGGACATGGGTCTCGGTGGTGGTGACGTTGCCCGAGATGCGCACCGGACCCACCCAGCGCATCGGGACGCCGGCGATGGCGTGGTCCTCGGTCATCGGATGCCTCCGGTGGTGGTGGTCCCGGCGGCGGAACGCCGGGCGAACTGCGCGGTGTCGATGCCGCGGTCGGCGCAGAACTCGCGCAGGGTGCCCTGGATCAGCAGGTCCCGGCCGGTCAGCGCGGCCGGGGTGGCCGCGCCGAGCATGGTCATCAGCGCCGCCAACTGGTCCAGCCAGCTGGTCAGCTGGGTGACCAGTGCCTCCACGCCCTCGTCCATCAGGGTGCGCAGGAAGGTGCCGGACGCCCCGACGCCGTTGGCGCCGAGCGCCAGGGCCCGGGCCACGTCCAGCGGGTGGCGCACGCCGCCGGAGGCCAGCACCGGCAGGTCCACGCCCCGGCTGTCCAGGAGACACGCGGCGGTGGACAGGCCCCAGCCCTCCAGGAAGGTGTAGTCGCGCAGGTCGCGCCGGCCGTTCTCGATCCGGGCGAAGTCGGTGCCGCCCCGGCCGCCGAGGTCGGCCACCCGCACGCCCAGGTCGCGCAGGACCAGGACGCTCTCCCGGCTGAGGCCGAAGCCGACCTCCTTGACGATGACCGGGACACCCACGCCCTCCACGATCCGGCCGATCTGCGGCACCCAGGCGGAGAAGGAGCGGTCGCCCTCCGGCATCACCGTCTCCTGGACGGTGTTGATGTGGATCTGCAGCGCGTCGGCCTTCAGCAGGTCGACGGCGCGGCGCGCCTTGTCGACCGAGGCGGTGGCGTTGACGTTGGCCAGGACGAAGCCGTCCGGGTTCTCCTCGCGCAGCACGCTGAAGGTGCCGGCGCAGGACTCGTCCTTGAAGTAGGCGCTCATCGAACCGGAGGCGATCGGCACCCCGGTCTCCCGGGCGGCGATCGCGAGGTCCCGGTTGATTCTGCCGGTCATCTCGCTGCCGCCGGTCATCGCGTTGATGTACAGCGGGACCGGCCAGGAGAAGCCGGCGAAGTCCGTGGCCAGCGACACGTCCGGGCGGTCGATCCCGGCCAGGGCGTGGTGGACGAACGTCACCTCGTCGAACTGGTTGCGTCCGACGTGGCCGTGCTGCTGCTCGACCGCGAGCCGGACGTGGTCGTCCTTGCGTTGAGAGATCATTCCTCGTTCCCTTCCGTGGCGGGACGCAGGTCCAGGGGTCGCACCCCGGCCGCGGCCCACCGTTCCCGTAGGTGGTCGATGTCCGGCGAGGCGCCGGTGGCCCCGGCGTGGGAGTTGTGGGACGCGGCGGGACCCGGGGCGGTCCGGGTGCCCGGGGCGTCGGGGGTGGCGCGGGTGTCGGGGGTGGCGCGGGCGCCAGGGGCTTCCGGGGCTTCCGGGGCGGTCCGGGTGTCCGGCACCTCCAGCAGGGCGATGCCGCAGTCACCGCCCCCCGCGCCGGAGGGCTTGGCCGCGCCGCCGACGGCCTCGGCGGTGTCGCACAGCGCCGTCAGGGCGGGCGTGAAGACGCCGAGCCCGGCCTCCTCGTCGAGCCGGGCCAGCTCCCGGCGGGCGCGCCGGACGCTGTCCAGCAGCGCGGGCCGGTCGCCGTGTTCGAGCGCGTCGGCGGCGGCCCGCACCAGGTCGGCGCTGGCGGCCACGAACCGGCGGTGCGGCGGGGTGCCGCGCCAGGCCCTGCGGTGCAGCCCGGACACCAGCTCCGTGGTGGAGGCGGGGGTGCCGGTCCAGCCGACCTCCAGCGCCACCCCCGGGGGCGGCGGCAGCCGGCGCACCTCGAAGCCCGGCCAGGGCTCCGCCAGCGCCCCGGCCACCCCCCGCCGGCGGACCAGGTCGAGCACGGCGGCCCGGTCGGGGGCCCGGTAGGCGATCCAGCCGCCCCAGGTGCTGGCGGCCAGGTCGCCGCCGGAGCCCTTGGGGTCGAGTTCGGCCGAGGCCAGCAGCGCCAGCCGGTACCGCTCCTCGGCCGACAGCGTCAGACCGCAGTGCGCGGCCACCGCCGCGACGGTCGCCACGGTCACCGCACCGCTCGACCCGAGGCCGAACTTGACCCCGTCCTGGTGCAGCTCGCTGCTGATCGCAATGTCCAACTCCGGCGCCGGGCGCCCGTGTTCGACCAGCAGTCGGGTGACGGTCCGGAGTGCGGCGAGCACATGGGCCAGCTCCCGGCGGGCCCGGTCGGCGTCCTCGACCCCGACCGGGTCGAGCCGGTCGCCCCGGCGGAGCCAGCGCACCGGCGCCGCGAGGAGGTCGGAGGAGACCGCCGTCCCGGTCCCGGCGGGCTCGGTGACGGTGGCGGTGACATACCGGTCGACCGCCACCAGGACCGCCGGGTTGCCCGGCTCCACCACCGCGTACTCGCCCGCGACGAACAGCTTGCCCGGCGCGCGCCGGACCACCGGCGGGCGGCCGGTGGTCACGCGTCCGCGTCCAGCAGCCGGGCGCCCGGTCCGGGGCCGGCGATGTGCACCGAACCGCCGCGGACGGCCTCGCGGACCACCCCGGCCACCCGGTCCGCCTCGGACCGCCGACAGAGCACCTTGACGTTGGGACCGGCGTCCATGGTCGCCCAGGCCGACACCCCGGCCCGACGCAGCTCAAGCACCGCGTCCAGCACGGTCACGGTGGCCGCCGAGAGGTAGCGCACCGCCGGGCGGGCCGCCAACATGGTGGCGTGCATCCCGAGCGCGTTCCGCTCGGCGACCTCGCCCACCGCGTCCAGGTCGGCCCGCTGCAGCGCCTCCCGCATCTCGGCCAGGTCGGCCTGGCTGGAGGCGGCCCACGGCCGGTACAGCGGCGAGGTGGCGACGGTGCGCCGCATCGCCTCGCGGCTGGACACCGCCTTCGGGCCGGCGTCGACCACCGCGACCACCAGCGCCGGGTCCAGCGCGGCCACCGGCACCGGGACCGGTTCGGCGTAGGAGCCGAGGTCGGGGTCGCCCCCGCGGTCCGGCTGCCCGGCGTGCCAGATCGCGAAGCCGCCGAAGACGGAGCGCGAGGCCGAGCCGGAGCCGCGCCGGGCCAGCCGGGACAGCCCGGTGGCGTCCAGGCCGAGTCCGTACGCGGCGCCGGCGGCGGTGGCCAGCGCGGCGAAGCCGCTCGCGGAGGAGGCCAGTCCGGCGCCGGTGGGGACGGTGTTGCGGGTGTCCACGACGGCCCGCAGCGGGCTTCCGGCGCGTTCCCTGACCAGGTCGAGGAAGGCCGTCACCCGGCGGCGCGGCTCGCCGTCCAGGGGCGCGCCGTCGAGTGTCACGGTGTCCTCCCCGGCCCCGGGGTCGAGCCGGACCCGGGTGGTGGTCGGGAACACGTCCAGGGTCATCGAGAGGCTGTCGGTCCAGGGGAGGACGAGCTGCTCGTCCCGCTTGCCCCAGTACTTGACCAGCGCGATGTTCGGGTGGGCGACGGCGGTGGCGTCCCCGGCGGCGCTCCCGGTGCCGGGGCGCGGGCGGGTGGTGACGGTCGGCTGCTCAGCGGCCATGGCCGGGGTACTCCCTCAGCGGTACGGACCAGGTCTGGACGGCGCCGGCGGCGAGCAGCGCGCGGGTGACCTCCGCGGCCGACTCCTCGGACGCCAGCGCGATCACGCAGCCGCCCATGCCGCCGCCGGTGATCTTGGCGCCGAGGCCGCCGGCGGCCAGTGCGGCCGAGACCATCCCGTCGATCCGGTCGGTGCTCAGGCCGCCCGCGCGGAGCAGCTCGTGGTAGTCGGTGAGCTGGGCGCCGAGCTGCTCCGGCCGGCCCTCGGCGAGTGCCAGCCGGGCGGTCCCGGTCAGTTCGGAGGCCCGGCGCAGGAAGGCCTCCTGGGTGCCCGGCCGCTGCCGGAAGCCCTCGCGGAGCAGCTCGACGGCGTCCTTGGTCCGGCCCGCCACGCCGCTGTCGGCGACGATGAACAGGCCGTCGCAGCCGATCGGCAGCTCCTCGGCCCGGCCGGCCCGGAACAGCAGCGGGGCGGTCGCGCCGACGGCCATCGCGTCGACGCCGCTGGCCCGGCCGTGGGCCACGTTCTCGGCGGTCTGCACCAGGTCGAACGCCTGCTGCGGGGTGACCTCGCGCTCGAACAGGTCGGCCAGCGCGTGCACCACGGCCCGCGCGCAGGCGGCGCTGGAGCCGAGGCCGCGGCCGACCGGGATCGCGCAGTCGATGATCACATCGAGGTGCAGGCGGTCGGGCACGCCCATGGCGGCCCGGAACTCGGCGGTCAGCCGGTGCAGTCCGCCGGAGGCCTGGGCGGCCTTGGGCCGGGACTCGGAGCCGGTCATGGTGAGGGAGAAGTCGTCCGGGTCGGCCGGGGACTGCGCGGAGTACCCGGCGGTGGCGGTGACACCCAGCTGCGGGAGCGGGAGGGCGAGCGCCGGGGCTCCGTAGACGACCGCGTGCTCACCCAGCACGATCGCCTTGGCCCGGGCCCGGCCGGTGCCGACCGGCCGGGCGCCGCGGTTCTCCGACAACCCCTCGGGTGCGGCGGGTAGGGACAACGAACTCAGCTCCCCGTTTCGTTTCTGCATGGAGATCGCTCATCCAGAGTTCTCGGAAGGAAGGAATCCGGTGGCGGGCGGGAATCCGCCGGCGGGGCCCGGGTGCCGCGTCGGGCGCGGCACGCGGGCCCGGGCCGGGACGGAAAAGGGCCCGCCGGGGACCGTGTTCGGGTCCCCGGCAGGCCCGGGTGGTGCGGGTGCCGCGTGTTACTGCTCGGCGACGAGCATCTTCTCGACCGGTCGGCGCCACTGGTAGTACGACTGGATCTTGTGGTACTCGCCCTTGGGCGTGACCGTCACGCCGTAGACGAAGTTGCGGCCCTCGGTGCTGTACGGGGCGTCCTGGACCAGCCGGGTGATCTGCGGGGCGACGGTCACCGGCAGCGCCAGCGGCTCGGGCGTCATGACGGAGTAGGTGATCCGCGAGATCTTCGGGGAGTCCCAGCTCAGCGTGGCGTACATGACGAACGCCTTCTCGTTGAAGGTCAGCAGCTCCTCGCTCGGGGCCGGCAGGCCCAGTTCGGCGAGCAGCGAGCGGACGCCCTCGGGCGCGAAGGTCTCCCGCGGCACCCGGCCGGAGGCCCCGCCGCCGAAGTAGAGGTTGACGGTCCGGCTGCCGTAGTCGATGCCGACGGTGCTGACGATGTCCGACAGGCCGTAGCGGTCGAACAGCTCCAGGTTGGCGGTGATGCCCTCCGGCGCCGACGGCAGCGCGGCGACCTCGCGGACCGTCAGCAGCCGCTCGATGGTGGGGAAGGACCAGGTCTTGGTGAACCCGGCCCGGACCCCGAAGTCGACGCCGCAGCTGTCGATCGGGAGCTCGCCGTGGACCTCGGCCAGCAGCTTGCCGACGGGGTGGTCGGTCTTCTCGGCCAGGCCGTTCGCCAGCGCGACGGCGTAGGGGTCGAGGCCCCGGGGGAGCATGGTGAACCGGCAGTCGAGGTCATCGGCACCGAGCGGGCTGTTCTGCACCCGGAAGGAGATCACCGACTCCGGCAGCACGTCCTGGTAGGCGGTCAGGATCGGCCACACCGTCTCGCGCTCGAAGGGCACGTCCACCACGCGGGCGGTTCCCTCGATGGCCGTGTAGAAGTCCTCCAGGAAGGCGCTTTCCGACATTCTTCTTCCACCTGTCCAATCGTGGCGTCTGTGTGGATCGGGGGGTTCGTCGCGGGTCGTACACAGCGCGACGTCGCACAGCCGTCAGCCGCGGGCCGGACACCCGCACCGGACACCGGGCGGGTGCGTACGCCGAGGCACACGCGGGTGACGGACGAACCGAGGGAATCACTGCCGTGCCGACCGAAGACCTGGTCCGACCTGCGCGGACCGGCGGTTCTGGCACTCAACACCCGCCCCCGGAACGGGTTTTGGGCAGGGTGGGCGTGCAGAAATAGTGACACGCGCCCCGCCCGGGGGCCAAGCCCCCCGGAAAGTGACCTGGGTCACGCCCCCGGGTCCGACCCCGGGATCCCGGACGCGGGGGGTATTCGGCGGCACGGGGCGGCCCGGTCTGGCATGATGTCCACGGTGTCGGGGTGCTAGCTCAATGGGTAGAGCAGCGGACTTTTAATCCGTAGGTTCAGGGTTCGAGCCCCTGGCGCCCCACCGATGCGAAAGGCCCGGGCCGGAGAACCTCCGACCCGGGCCTTCGTCGTCCGGCGCCCCGGCCCGCCGGCGGTCAGCGGTGGGCGACCAGGTAGCCGAGGCCGGCCGCGATCCCCGAGCTGATCAGGCCGGAGGCCAGCACATGGAGCCGGGCGGGCACTTCGAGCAGCAGCCGGACCCCGCCGATCCGCAGGTCCAGCACCGGCGCCGCCGCCGTGTCCTGCGGCCCGTCCGCGGCGACCGATGACGCGGCGACCGGGGATACGAGGGCCGGGGCCGTGGCGACCTGCGCGACCGTGGCGCCCCGGGTGGCCGGGTCGGCCGCGGGGTCGGGGTTCTGCTGGGGCTGGTGCGACATGGTGCACTCCTGCGCGGTGGGCCGGGTCCGGCGGACCCGGTCACCACCGGCATAGGCGCCGACCTGCCCCGCTCCCCACGCCGGGACCGGCCAAATGCCCTGGCGGACAATTGTTCTGACTGACCGTTGGCGATCCGCGGACCGGTGCCTATAACGCCGGTCGAGGGCAGCGCGGTGTGCGGCGCTTGATTTTCAGGAGGGTCGATGGTGCAGGTCGAGCGGAGCGGTGCCTGGCCGCAACCGACGCCACCCCGTAGAGCTCCCGGTGCCGCCGAGCGGCTTGCGGCCGCCCCGTCGGCCGCGACCGACGAGTCCGCGGTCCGGCGCAAGGCGGACCAGGCGCTCGTGGACCGGCTCGCCGCCCGGGGCTGGACCGGCCCCGAGTACGTGGTGCTGGAGGCCGGGCTGCTGGAACGCGGCCGGCGGACCCTGCACCGCTGGATCACCACCGGCGAGATATACCGCCGCTGCTTCGACAAGGGCCGCCCGCTCCAGGGCGACCAGGCCGAGCGGACGGCCCTGCGGGAGCGGCTCGACGAACGGGAGTCGGTGGTCGGCGAGGCGGTCACGCTCGCCTGGCACCGGTTCCGTGAGCACGCCCTCGTCGGCGGCGACTGGAACTGCGACGGCGGCGCCACGCTCGCCTCGTACTTCGTCGGCGCGGTGCTGCTCGCCTTCCCCGACGCCCACCGCCGCTGGCTGCGCGAGCACCGGCGGGAGCCCGAACCGCTGCCGGCGGACGGCCTGCCCGAGACCGCGCACGGCACCGGCCCGGCGGCCGACGAGGTCTTCGGCGACGCGGAGCACGGACTGGCCGCCGCCGAGGAGTTGATCGCCGGGTTGCAGCCGGGCATCGGTCCGGAGCGGTGCCGCGTGATCGCACAGATCGTGTACGGACGGGCCTGTGGCATGTCCGATGGGGAGATCGGCCGAGTACTCGGCATCTCGGCGGACGCGGTGGCCATGCGGATGCTGCGGTTCCGCGGGACGCTCGATGCCGGCCAGTAGAGCCCGACAGACCAGAACGGAGGAGGACGCACTCATGACCAATCCCATGCCCGAGGCCGTCACCGGCGACCTGATCCGTTGGGCTCGACAGGTGCTGTCGTCGGCGGGCGGCGCCGACGCGGAGACCGCCGCCTGGGCGGCCGAGCTGGCGGGGCTGTCCGTGCCGCCGGACGGCCCGGCCGAGGTGGACACCAGCGGTCTCACCCCCGACCTGCGGAGCTTCCTGGGCACCCTGGCGGAGTCCTCGGTCTCCCCGGGGCTCGCGCTGGAGGAGGTCGAGCCCCACCCCGGCCCGGAGCGCTGGCCGGACGCCCGTGCCCTGGAGGTGGCCCCGATGGAGGATGTCTCCTTCCACCACTTGGACGGGCAGCGCCGCCTGCTCGTGACCCTCGATGTCAAGTTCTTCGGCGCGGAACGACAGGAGCCGTTCCTTCGCTGGGTGGCGGCGATCCTCGAGGCGGCCGCCCGACTCGTGGGCTGGGAGGAGCCGGCGGCCGCGGAGCAGGCCGGGGACGGGGTGCTGTACCTCCTGCCGGAACGGGTGGACCGCCCCTCGCTGGGCCTCTGGGTGCGCCACCTGGTCGCGGAGCTGCCCCGGCATGTGCCGCCGCAAGCGCTGGCCCTGTGGATCGGCCGGCGCGGGTCCGAGGAGTGGGAGGACCAATGGGTCCGCAGCAGCCGGAGGGTGCGATCGCTGGTGGCGAGGCGCGAGTCTGCCGCAGGCCGACTCGCCCCCGGGCTGTTGGCCGTGGTGGTGGAGGAGGAGGTGTTTGCCGGACTCGGCGGCAGGGCCGGGCGGGTGCTCGGCATCGCGGGGGACGGCTGGTACCGCTTCGAGGGTCCACCGGGGCGGGGCGGGTACTGGGCCGCGGCACTGCCCGGTGTCGCGGGTGCCTCGGGTGCCGGCCCGGGAACGTCCTCCGGTGCTCCGCCGGAGCTGCTGCTGCTGGGAGAACTGGTCGGCAGAGTACGCGAGCTGGTCTGCGCGCTGATCCGGGACCGTGCGGGCGGACGACGGCCTTGGCCTTCGCTGCTGGAGGAGCTGAAGGGCTTCGCGGTTACCTTGGCGCTGCTGGACCAGCTGGTCGCGCTGCCGGATCCGCTCTCCCTGCGCGAACTCTCCGGCCAGGTCTCCACAGCGGTCCGCGAGCTGGACGAATTCGGGTTGACCGGGCGGGCGGCCTGTGCGGAGAGCGCCGAGCGACGCCTGTTCGGACTGGTGCTGCTGCTCGGCCCGGTCGTGCCGGAAGGCGGTGGACCGTCCGTCGCCGGACCACCGGCGCCGCCAGTGCCGCAGGTGCCGCGATTGAGGCGGTCGGGATTACAGCTGACCACGCCGAGCATGCGAGCGATGCACTCTGACGATCGGTTTGTATGATCCAAAGTGGGTTCGTTGGGGGACATCGGACCCGTACGGAGGGCCGCGGACGGCGCGGCCGGGGGTGTTCGTCGGTTATTGCGACCGTCGTACGTGCAACCCGGGAGCGGTCTCGACCGTCTCTCTGTGTGCAGTGCGTCCGGTCGTAGTGGGCGCAGCGTCCGCCGGTGAAAGGTTCAGGCATGTCAGGTCAGTGGGGCGAGGGTCCGGCTCGCGGTGACGACGCGCCCGGTGCGCTCACGGCCGACGGTGCCGCCGGCGGTGCACCCGGCACACCCGGTGCCTCGGTGCCCGGGCCCCGGCCCGGCGGCCGCGCCGAGGCCCGACGGGCCGCCCAGGGCAAACCGGGCCAGGCCCAGGCCGGAACGCCTCAGGCCCAGGCCGGGCCGCCCCCGGCCGGTGGCGGCGGACGGGCCGCGGCCAGGGCCGCCGCCCGCAAACCGAAGCGCGACGTCAAGAAGATCGCCGCCTGGTCCGCCGCCGGCGCGCTCGTCCTGGTGGCCGGGTGCGGTGGGCTGATCTACTACAAGCTCAACGGCAACATCAAGTCCTTCGACGCGGACGCGATAGCCAAGGACCGCCCGCCGGAGGCGCAGGCCGACGCGGACGGCAACAAGCCCGTCAACCTGCTGCTGATCGGCTCCGACAGCCGGGGCAAGAACAACTCCGACCTCGGCGGCGGCGAGGACGGCGGCGCCCGCTCGGACACCACGATCCTGCTGCACGTCTACGCCGACCACAAGCACGCCGTGGGCATCTCCATACCGCGCAACGCGATGGTGGCCATACCGTCCTGCAAGCTGCCCAACGGTAAGTGGAGCAAGGGGACGAACAGCGAGCTGTTCAACGCGGCCTTCTCCACCGGCGGCACCGACGACGGCAACCCCGCCTGCACCCAGAACACCGTGGAGAAGCTCACCGGGATCCGGGTCGACCACACCATGGTGGTGGACTTCCAGGGCTTCTCGGCGATGACCAAGGCGGTGGACGGCGTCGATGTCTGCCTGCCCGAGGACATCTACGAGAAGGACCTCAACGACAGTCTGCCCAGCAAGGGCGCCGTGGTCCTGAAGAAGGGCCCGCAGA
>NZ_JZWY01000296.1:0-5278 GCF_000966955.1 Streptomyces sp. NRRL S-495 | reverse complement strand
CATCAGCTCGCTGGCGAGCAAGATCAAGAAGCAGGGGCTCAACCCGACCACCCTGCTGCCGCTCGCCAACGCCGCCACCAGTTCGCTCACCGTCGACCCCGGCCTCGACAGCGCCGACAAGCTGATGTCCTTCGGCCTCTCGCTGCGCAACATCGACCTGCACGACCTCAAGTTCGTCACCCTGCCCTGGCGCTACCGCACCGTGGACAAGAACATCGACATCGTCGACGCGGACGCCAAGAAGCTCTGGGACACCCTCAAGGCCGATCAGACCATCGACGGCCAGAACGCCACCGGCGAGCAGCCGGCCGAGGCCCCCTCGCCGACCGCCCCGCCGGCCGTGGCGGCGACCACCGCGACCACCCCGGCGGCCGCGGCCCACGCCGCCGCGTCCGGTTCCCCGCTCGCCGACACCAGGAACATCAAGGTGTCGGTCTACACCGGCACCAGCGCCACCGGCATGGCCGGCAAGGCGGCCGAGCAGCTGAAGGCGGCCAAGTTCACCGCCACCGCCGTCGGCCGGGCCGACAACCTCAAGTACACGACCACGATGGTCCAGTACGGCTCCGGGCAGAAGGCGAACGCGGAGAAGGTCGCCGCGGTGTTCCCCGGCGCGGTGGTCGAGCCCGGCACCTCGGCCGGTGTCACCGTGATCGTCGGCAAGGACTTCGCGGCGGCCAACGGCGCCACCACCCCGGGCGCCTCCGGCAGCGCCTCGGCGGCGGCCCCGTCCGCCCCCGCCGTGCCCCAGCCGCTGCCCAGCAGCCTCGTCGCCGACGCCCGCTCGGCGGACGACAACATCTGCGACAACACCACCTACGGCTCCGGCGGCTGACCCGCCCCGGCCCCGGCCGCACGCCGGGGCCGGAGGCGGCGGTGGAGGCGCCGGGACGCCGTCCGGTGGCGGGATCGCGGAGGCACGGCGATCGTGGGCGGTGTACGGCCGTCCGGCCGCGCGGCCCGAGGGGGCCTGCGCCCGGTGGCCCGTCCGGCGGAGGACCATCGCTTGGAGGCCCAGGAATGCCCGTAGTCACCGCACCGTACAAGCCCGGCACCCCGTGCTGGGTGGACCTGATGGCGAGCGACCAGCAGGCCGCGCTCGACTTCTACCGCGACCTGTTCGGCTGGCAGGGCGAAGTCGGCCCGCCCGAGTTCGGCGGCTACGCCGTGTGCTCGCTCAACGGCAGGCCGGTTGCCGGGATCATGGCCCGCTCCGGCCCGGAGGGGCAGCCGCTGCCCCCGGTCTCCTGGACCACCTACCTCGCCGCCGACGACGTCGACGCGGCCGGGCAGGCCATCTCCGGCGCCGGCGGCACCATCGTGTACCCGGTGATGGACGTGGGCGACACCGGCCGGATGCTGGTCGCGGCGGACCCGACCGGTGCGGTCTTCGGCGTCTGGCAGAAGCTGGAGTTCATCGGCGCGGGCGTCGTCAACGAGCCCGGCGCGCTGGTCTGGAACGAGCTCAACACCACGGACACCGGGGCGGCCGGACGGTTCTACCAGCAGGCGCTCGGCCTGCGCCCGGCCACGGTCCAGGGCATGGACGGCTTCTACTCGCTCAACGTCGGCGACCACACGGTGGGCGGCATGCAGCCGGTCGCCGAGTACCTGCCGCCGGGCACCCCCTCGCACTGGATGACCTACTTCTCGGTGGACGACACCGACTCCACGGTGGACGCCCTGGTGAAGGCCGGCGGCTCGGTGGTCCAGCCGCCGTTCGACATGCAGGCCGGGCGGATGGCGGTGGTGCGGGACCCGCAGGGCGCGGTCTTCGCGCTCACCGCCACCCCGGACTCCCCCTGAGCCCCGCGCTCCCCCCGAAGCCCGGACCTCCCACGGGCCCTGGACGTCCCACGGGCCCCGGACTCCCCCCGGACCCCGGGCGACCCGCCCGCGCCGGCCGGGCCGCCCGTTCCCGCGACGCGCCGCCGGGAATGGGCGGTCGGACGCGCTCCGGCGGGTAAGACTGCACCCATGCTGGGGCTACCGGACGACATCCGCGCTTTCCTGTTCGACCTCGACGGGGTGCTCACCCAGACCGCCACGGTGCACGCCGCGGCCTGGAAGGACACCTTCGACGCCTTCCTGCGGGCCGAAGCCGCCCGCACCGGCGGGCCGTTCACCCCCTTCGACGCCGTCGCCGACTACGACGCCTTCGTGGACGGGCGGCCCAGACTCGACGGCACCCGCGCCTTCCTCGGCAGCCGGGGGATCGAGCTGCCCGAGGGCACCGACGCCGACCCGCCGGGCGCCCGCACCGTTCAGGGCATCAGCCGGGCCAAGAACGACACCGTGCTGCGGATGATCCGCGAGCAGGGCGTCGCCCCCTACCGGGGCTCGGTCGACTACGTGCGCCGGCTGCGCGCGCTCGGCCTGCCCACCGCCGTGGTCTCGTCCAGCGCCAACTGCCGGGACGTGCTGCGGTCCGCGGGCATCGAGGGCTACTTCGACGTGATCGTGGACGGCCTCGTCGCCGCCCGCGACGGACTGCCGGGCAAGCCCGCGCCGGACACCTACCTGGCCGCCGCCCGGACGCTGGGCGTCGAGCCCGCGCACGCCGCCGTGTTCGAGGACGCGCTGGCCGGGGTCGCCTCCGGCCGGGCCGGCGGCTTCGGCGCGGTGGTCGGGGTGGACCGGGTCGGCCAGGCCGCCGAACTGCGCCGCGACGGCGCCACCGTGGTGGTCCGGGACCTCGCCGAACTGATCCCCGACCCCGGGCCGCAGACCCCCGACAAGCCCGAGGAGACACCGGCATGACCGGCCAGGAGCAGCCCTTCGTCGTCGACCCGTGGCAGGTCGTCGAACCGGGCCTCGACCTCACCTCGATGGCCCGCGCCGAATCCGTGTTCGCGCTCTCCAACGGCCACATCGGCCTGCGCGCCAACCTCGACGAGGGCGAGCCGCACGGCCTGCCCGGCACCTATCTCAACGGTGTCTTCGAGCTGCGCCCGATGCCGTACGGCGAGGGCGGCTACGGCTACCCGGAGTCCAGCCAGAGCGTCATCAACGTCACCAACGGCAAGATCGTCCGACTGCTGGTCGACGACGAGCCCTTCGACCTCCGCTACGGCGAACTGGTCAGCCACCGCCGCTGGTTGGACTTCCGCGACGGCCTGCTGCGGCGGTCCGCCGAGTGGACCTCCCCGGCCGGGCGGACCGTCCGGGTCGAATCCACCCGGCTGGTCTCGCTCACCCAGCGGGCGGTCGCCGCGATCGAGTACACCGTGGAGGCGGTGGACGCCCCGGTGCGGATCGTGCTGCAGAGCGAACTCGTGGCCAACGAGCAGCTGCCCGGCGGCGCCGACGGCGACCCGAGGGCCGCCGCCGTGCTGGAGGCCCCGCTGCTCGCCGAGGCCAGCCACGCCGGCGGGACGAAGGCGGTGCTGGTGCACCGCACCCGCTACAGCGGCATCCGGGTCGCCGCCGGCATGGACCATGTGATCGAGGGGCCGGACCGGCTGGACACCGTCGCCGAGGCGGAGGAGGACCACTGCCGGATCAGCGTCACCACCGTGCTCCGCCCCGGCGAGCGGCTGCGGCTGGTGAAGTACATGGCCTACGGCTGGTCCGCGACCCGCTCGCTGCCCGCCGTCCGGGACCAGGTGGAGGCCGCGCTGACCGCCGCCCGGTACACCGGCTGGGACGACCTGGTCGCCGAACAGGCCGACTTCCTCCGGGAGTTCTGGGAAACCAGCGATGTCGAGATCGAGGGCGACGTCGAACTCCAGCAGGCCGTCAGGTTCGCCCTCTTCCACGTGCTCCAGGCCGGGGCCCGGAGCGAGGAGCGCGCCATCCCGGCCAAGGGGCTGACCGGCCCCGGCTACGACGGGCACAGCTTCTGGGACACCGAGGCCTTCGTGCTGCCGGTGCTCACCTACTGCCTGCCGTCCGCCGTCACCCAGGCCCTGCGCTGGCGGCACACCACCCTGCCGATGGCCCGCGAGCGCGCGGTCCAGCTCGGCCTCGCCGGGGCGGTGTTCCCCTGGCGGACGATCCGCGGCGAGGAGTGCTCCGGCTACTGGCCGGCCGGCACCGCCGCGTTCCACATCGGCGCGGACATCGCGGTCGCCGTCGCCCGCTACGTCCGGACCAGCGGGGACGTCGAGTTCGAGCGCGAGTACGGGCTCGAACTCCTGGTCGAGACGGCCCGGATGTGGCGCTCGCTCGGCCACCACGACGCCGCCGGCCGGTTCCGGATCGAGGGCGTGACCGGCCCCGACGAGTACAGCGCCGTCGCCGACAACAACGTCTACACCAACCTGATGGCGCAGACGAACCTGCTCGCCGCCGCCGAGTCCGCCGCCCGGCACCCGCGCGAGGCCGCCGCGCTCGGCGTCGACACCGAGGAGACGGCGGCCTGGCGGGACGCCGCCGCGGCGATGTTCGTCCCCTACGACGCCAACCTCGGCGTCCACCCGCAGGCCGACGGCTTCACCGACCACCAGGTCTGGGACTTCGAGAACACCCCGGCGGAGAACTACCCGCTGCTGCTGCACTACCCGTACTTCGACCTGTACCGGAAGCAGGTGGTCAAGCAGGCCGACCTGGTGCTCGCCATGCAGGTCCGCGGCGACGCGTTCACCGACGAGCAGAAGGCCCGCAACTTCGCCTACTACGAGCGGCTGACCGTCCGCGACTCCTCGCTCTCCGCGTGCACCCAGGCGGTGATCGCCGCCGAGGTCGGACAGCTCGACCTCGCGTACGACTACACCGCCGAGGCCGCCCTGATGGACCTCCACGACCTCGGCGGCAACACCCGGGACGGCCTGCACATGGCCTCGCTCGCCGGGGCCTGCATCGCGCTGGTGGCGGGCTTCGGCGGGCTGCGGGACCACGGCGAGGCGCTGTGGTTCCGGCCCAGGCTGCCGGCCGGGCTGACCCGGATCGGCTTCTCGCTGCTGATCCGGGGGAAGCTGCTGGCGGTGCGGATCGACCACGACGAGACCACGTACACGCTGCGCCGGGGCGATGTGATCCATCTGCGGCACGACGGGGAGCAGGTGCAGGTGAAGGCCGGCGAGCCGGTGTCGCTGCCGACCACCTCGCCGCCCGCCCAGGAGCGCTGCGGCCAGCCGCCCGGCCGCGAACCGGCCCGCCGCCAGCCCCAGGCGGGCGTCCCCGGCGGCCGCATCTCCTCCGGCCCGGACCACCTCGCCGCCGAGTAGGGCCGGCGCCGTCCCCGCCGTCCCCGCCGTCCCCTCCGTCCCGCCGTCCCCTCACCCGGACGGGCCACCCCCGGGTGCGGGCGGCGGCGGGGCGGCGGAGGGTGCTGGTG
>NZ_JZWY01000295.1:0-4178 GCF_000966955.1 Streptomyces sp. NRRL S-495 | reverse complement strand
GTGCTGGTGTCGTGCGTCCCCGGCAGCAGGAGATCCCCGTGGTGAGTGTGGCCGAGCAGATGGTGGCGGTGCTCCGGCAGGCCGGCGTGGAGCGGGTCTACGGCGTGGTCGGCGACAGCCTCAACCCCGTGGTGGACGCCATCCGCCGGACCGACGGCATCGGCTGGGTGCACGTCCGCAACGAGGAGGCCGGTGCCTTCGCGGCCGCCGCCGAGGCCGAGCTGACCGGCCGCCTCGCGGTCTGCGCCGGCTCCTGCGGCCCCGGCAACACCCACCTCGTCCAGGGCCTCTACGACGCGCAGCGCAGCGGCGTCCCCGTACTCGCCCTGGCCTCCCACATCCCCTCCGGCCAGATCGGCACCGGCTTCTTCCAGGAGACCCACCCCGAGCGGGTGTTCACCGACTGCAGCGGCTGGTGCGAGATGCTCTCCACCGCCGCCCAGATGCCCCGGCTGCTGCGGATCGCGATCCAGCACGCCCTCGGCGCCCGGGACGTCTCGGTACTGGCCTTCCCCGGCGACGTGGCGGCCCTGTCCGCCGCCGCCCCGACCGGCACCAGCCACTTCCTCACCGAACGGGCCGTCGCCGCCCCGCCCTGGTCCCAGGTGCAGGAGCTGGCCCGGGTGCTCAACGCCGCCCCCAGGGTGGCGCTGTTCTGCGGCGCGGGCGTCCGCGAGGCGCACGCCGAGGTGATGGAGCTCGCGGCCACCCTGTGCGCGCCGGTCGGGCACTCCCTGCGCGGCAAGGAGTGGATCCAGTACGACAACCCGTACGACGTCGGGATGAGCGGCCTGCTCGGCTACGGCGCCTGCCACGAGGCCCTGCACTCCGCCGACCTCGTCCTGCTGCTCGGCACCGACTTCCCCTACGACTCCTTCCTGCCCCAGGCCCGCACCGTCCAGGTGGACCACGACGCCACCCGGCTCGGCCGCAGGACGGCGCTGGACCTCGCCGTGCACGGCGACGTCCCGGCCACCCTGCGGGCGGTCCTGCCGCTGCTGGAGCGGAAGACCGACCGGTCCTTCCTCGACGACATGCTGCGCCGTCACTACCGGGCGCTGGAGGACGTGGTCGGCGCCTACACCCGGGACATCGGGAAGCACCTGCCGATCCACCCCGAGTACGTGGCCTCGGTGCTGGACGAGGTGGCCGCCGAGGACGCGGTCTTCACCGTCGACACCGGCATGAACAACGTCTGGGCCGCCCGCTACCTGCGGCCCAACGGGCGCCGCCGGGTGATCGGCTCCTTCCTGCACGGGTCGATGGCCAACGCCCTCCCGCACGCGATCGGAGCCCAACTCGCCTTCCCCGGGCGGCAGGTGGTGGCGATGTCGGGCGACGGCGGGCTGTCGATGCTGCTCGGCGAGCTGCTCACGGTGGCCAGGCACCGGTTGCCGGTGAAGACCGTGGTCTTCAACAACGGCGCGCTCGGCATGATCAAGCTGGAGATGCTGGTCTCCGGCTACCCGGAGTCGGAGGTCGACAACGGGGATGTCGACTACGCCGGGATCGCCCGGGCGATGGGCATCCCGGCCAAGCGGGTCACCGAGCCGGAGCGGGTGCGGGAGGTCCTGGCGGAGGCGCTGGAACGGCCCGGCCCGGCCCTGGTGGACGTGGTCACCGACCCGAACGCGCTGTCCGTGCCGCCGCACATCACCGCGGCCCAGCTGAAGGGCTTCGCGCTGGCCGCCGGCCGTACGGTGCTGTCGGGCGGGGTCGGGCGCATGATCGACCTGGCCCGGTCCAACCTGCGGAACATCCCCCGGCCGTAGCCGTCGGGGAGGCCCCGGCTTCGGGGCGATTTGCCTCGTGGGCAAAAAGTTTGCCCGGGCGGCACAAGAGGTGTCCACTGGGCACATGACCACCAGCCCAGCCGGTCCGCCCGCCGATCCCGGCGCTCCCACCGACCCCGGTGTTCCCGCCGCCGTCCCGGTCGCCCCCGCGGACGACCACGAGACGCCGGAGGTGGCCGGCCTCGCCGCGAGGCTGCGCGAGCACCGGCTCGGCAGCCGCCTCACCCTGGAGGTCGCCGCCGCCCGGGTCGGTCTCTCCCCAGCCTACTTGTCCCGGCTGGAGACCGGCCGCCGACAGCCCTCCCTGCCCGTCCTGCTCGGCCTCGCCCGCGCCTACGGCACCTCCGTCTCCGGTCTGCTCGGCGAGGCGTTCACCGAGCCCGACCCGGTGGTGCGCGGCGGCGCGATCGAACCGGGCCGGGCCGGCGGCTGGGGCTACCGGCGGGCCGGCGCGCCCGGCCGGGCGATGCAGGCGCTGCGCGTGCACGTCCCCCAGGGCGTGCAGGACGCGGTGGTCCGGGTCCACCCGGGCGAGGAGTGGCTGTACGTGCTCCGCGGCCGGCTCAGGCTGACCCTCGGCGAGCGGGTCCACCTGCTCGACGAGGGCGACTCGGCGCACTTCGACTCGCTCACCCCGCACTGCATCGCCGCCGACTCCTCTTCCGGGGTCGAGCTGCTCTTCATGCACACCCTGCTGCAGAGCCCCGGCGGCGAACTCTGCCTCGGCGGCGGCCCCGCCGCCCCGCACCACTGACCCGACGTCAGGACATCCGGAGGAGATCCCCATGGCCGATCCCACCACCACCGAGACCGTGGCCGCTGCCGCTGTGCCCGCCCCCGCAGCCGTGCGCGCGAAGCCGGCCAAGACCATCGACGCGGGCAAGCAGGCCAACCGCCGGATCGGCGTCCGCCTGGTGATCTACACCGTCGCCACCCATGCCTTCGCCGGCTTCATCCTGCTCCTCTTCGAGCTGGGCAACCGCAACAAGTAGCCGTCCGCCGCGGGCGGTTCAGCTCTCGCGGAGGATCCCGCAGAGGGCGTCCAGGGCGGCCGGGAAGGCGTGGTCCGACGGGGTCGCGTAGCCGACGACCAGGGCCGGTGCGGCGTCCGGTGCGGTGTCCGGCGGTGCGTCCGGTGCGTCCGGTGCGGTGTCCGGCGGTGCGTCCGGTGCGTCCGGTGCGGCGGGCCGGGCCGGGGCCCGTTCGGCGGCCGGCCCGGCCCGGTACCAGTCGAGCCCGGTGAGGACCAGGCCGGCCGCCCGGGCCCGCTCCAGCAGCTCCGCCTCCGGACGCGAGCCCGCCGGCAGCTGCAGGACGGCGTGCAGTCCGGCGGCGATACCGGTGACCCGGACCTGCGGCGCCCGCTCGGCGAGCGCCGCGACCAGCAGGTCCCGGCGGCGCCGGTAGTGCAGCCGGCAGCGCCGCACATGCCGGTCGTAGCGGCCCGAGGTGATCAGCTCGGCGAAGGTCAGCTGGTCGGTCACCGGACTCATGGTGTCCGCCAGGGCCTTGAGCCGGGCGACCGGTTCCACCAGCTCGTCCGGGAGGGCCAGCCAGGCCAGCCGCAGACCGGGGGCCAGGCTCTTGGCGGCGGTGCCGCCGTACACCACACGGTCCGGATCGAGCGCCTGCATCGCCCCGAGCGGCTGCCGGTCGTAACGGAACTCGCCGTCGTAGTCGTCCTCGATCACATACCCGTCCCGCTCCCGGGCCCAGCGGACGGCCGCCGCCCGACGGTCGGCGGCCAGCGCGGCGCCGGTCGGGAACTGGTGGGCCGGGGTGAGCAGCACCGCCCCCAGGCGCTCCGCGGGCCCGCCGGCCCCGCCCAGGCCGTCCAGCAGATCGGTGCGGGCCCCGTCGCAGTCCAGCGGCAGCGGGGCGAGGCCGAGCCCGGCCGCCCGCAGG
This sequence comes from Streptomyces sp. NRRL S-495, assembly GCF_000966955.1. NCBI lineage: Bacteria > Bacillati > Actinomycetota > Actinomycetes > Kitasatosporales > Streptomycetaceae > Streptomyces > Streptomyces sp. NRRL S-495. The sequence goes on along the minus strand of NZ_JZWY01000295.1, from coordinate 480 downwards.
ACCTCGCGCTGCGGCGGCAGCCCGTACCCCTCGACCGCGATCCGGCCCGCCCCGCGCCCGCGCAGCGCGGCGGCCAGCAGACCGAGGCCCTGGCCGAAGCCGGCACACACCAGCAGCCGGTCCGGATCGGTGCGCACGCCCCGGACCCGGGCCAGGTAGTCGCTGAGCGCCCGCCGCAGCTCGATCCGGCCGAGCGGCGAGCCGTAGTCGAAGGCGTCGTGCGGAGCGACGGCCAGGGCCCGGCGGGCGCTGGCCAGCCAGGCGCTGCGCGGGAACAGCGAGAGGTCGGGCCGCCCGGCGAGCAGGTCGTGCCGCCCGGTGGGGCGGCGGTCGGCGCGGACGGCGGCGGGGCGCCCGGCGGGCCGGGGCGCGGCGCGTTCGGCGACCGTGGTGCCGGAGCCCGGCCGCGAGCCGAGCCAGCCCTCCGCGGTCAGCTGCCCGTACGCCTCGACGACGGTGTTGCGGGCGATGCCGAGGTCC